>NZ_CP147012.1:1214285-1517857 GCF_037126285.1 Bernardetia sp. MNP-M8 | reverse complement strand
CCAACTGTTTTGCGTTATTTGTCTTTATCTTATTCATTAAATAAAGATTCAAAACAAACAGAAAAAACACTACAAAAATTAGCTCTCATTTATGCAGAACCTTCTGTTTTAGAGAATGAAGAACTAATCAGTTCCCTCAAAAAATCACAACTCAAGAGACTTCAAAAACTTTGGAATACTCAAAATGAGAAAGTGCAAATTAGCACACAAGCCTTTTTACTTCCTGCAAGACATATTGAAGGACTTACATCTCTAGGAGAAAATAAAATTGCTTTTGCTTGTATCAATAAACCTGCTATTGGTTTCTGGGATGGAAAAGATACTTCGTATATGGAAATGAAAATGCCTGTTATGAATCTTTTTTATGAAGAAGCTACTCAAAAACTTTGGGGAGTAATGAGCGAATTAGAAAACTCATCACTTTATAAAGAAGAAAATAAAGGTAAAGCAGCCATTTTTTGCATTGATACAAAGACCAATAAAAAAATAGTTGACTATGAACTTTCAGATTCTTTAGACCACGTTTTGGGAGAAATTAAGCAAGCAAAAGATGGGACAATATATTGTACTGATAGCCAAAATCCAATTATTTATGTTTGGAATGAACAAACTCAAAAACTAGAAGAAAAATGGACAAATCCGAAATGGCGTTCATTGCAAGGAATTGCTTTTTCAGAGGATGGAAAATGGGCTTTTGTAGCTGATTATTCTTCCACTATTTATCAGATTAATATTCAGACTGGAAAAATAAATGCACTAGAAGCTCCAAAAGGTTTTTCATTCAAGACAACAGACGGACTTTATCTCTATCAAAATACACTCATTACGGTTCAAAATGGAACTTCTCCTATGAGAGTTTCAAGTTTTGAGTTAGATATGCAAAATCAGAAAGCAAAAACAGGAAAGATTTTGGAACAGCAAAATATCTATTTTGGTGAACCTACTAATGGTTTTTTGATAGGAAATAAGTTTTACTACATTGCAAATAGTCAATGGGGAAATTATGATAAAGAAAATAAACCTAAGAATGACTGGAAACCTGTTGTAGTTTTGATGATAGAAATCGAATAAAAAATGGCAACTGAATGCCATTTTTTATTATTCTAATAATTGAACTAGCATTTATTTCACTACTTCCACACCTTTCCAAAATGCCATTCTGCCACCAATTTCTTTAGCTGCATCTTTTGGAGTTGGATAATACCAAACGGCATTTTTGTTTTCTTCTCCATTTACATCTAACGAATAATAAGAAGCTGTGCCTTTCCAAGGACACATACTTTTATGGTCGCTTTCTTTTAAAAATTCTTTTTTTACAGAATCAGCAGGAAAATAATGATTTCCTTCTATTTGTACTGTATTATCGCTTTCTGCAATGACTTGACCGTTCCAAATGGCTTTCATAGTTTCTGTTTTTATAAGTGAGAAATTTTTGAACTGACTTCATATCAAAAAGGTAATGTAGCTAGAAATTGTTTGATAAAATAGAATTACAATAAAGATTATCACGTTTATTTTTGTATAACAGTCTTCCAGACTGTTGAATTTGATAAAATACTGTTTTTGATGTTCAGACTAGAAGTCTGAACTATCTTAATACAAGTTGTGGTAAGGTTTAAAAGGGTGTGCGTTCGTTTTAGCTTCGCTGAGGGTTACACCGTTCTCAAAAACGAACGAAACGCTTCTGAGGAACTGAACACACAATGTTTCACTAAAAAGTCGGAAGAGCCACCTTTTTTATTGATTGCCAACTATTTTAGAGTAAAATTCTATTTATTTTAGTCATTTTATAAGAGTAAAGAAATGATATTATTAAAGTATTGGATATGGGGAATATTGTCAGTGGTGGGGATACCAACAACAGCAAAGAATCAATTTGAACTTCTTTTATAACTTCTACATTATTTCTTTTAGAGGTACAACAAATCAGTGTAAATACAATAAAATATAGTATCGCAATCTTTTTCATATTACTTGTTATTTTAGTTATAATTACAAGATAATAAAATTCCCTTCCTACCACGTTATCTTTTTAATTTACAATTTCTTACCTTTGTGGATTGATTGAAATTGAATAGCCATCAAAAGACTTGAAAAGGTCTTAGAATAATATATATAAAATGAAATATACCGAACCAAAAAATATAAGTTACGCAGGCGTAGCTAAAGATGTTCTCCATTTTTGGAAAGAGAACAAGATTTTTGAGGCTTCTGTCCAAAATAGAGAGGGCAAACCTACTTTTACGTTCTATGAAGGTCCTCCTTCTGCCAACGGAAAACCAGGGATTCATCACGTTATGGCTCGTACTATTAAGGATATTTTTTGTCGTTACCAAACTTTGAAAGGCTTTCAAGTAAAGCGTAAAGGAGGGTGGGATACGCACGGTTTGCCTATTGAATTACAAGTAGAAAAAGAATTAGGAATTACAAAAGAAGATATAGGTAAAAGTATTTCAATTGAAGATTATAATCAAAAATGTAGAGAAGCTGTAATGCGTTACAAAGAACTTTGGGACGATATTACGACAAAAATGGGTTACTGGGTAGATTTGGGTAATCCGTATATTACTTTCGATAAAAATTATATGGAAACGCTTTGGTATTTATTGAAGCAATTCCACGAAAAAGGACTTTTATATAAAGGATATAGCATTCAGCCCTATTCTCCTGCTGCTGGCACAGGACTTTCTTCACACGAAATCAATCAACCAGGTTGTTATCGTGAAGTGAAAGATTTGTCTATGATAGCGCAATTTAAAGTAAAAGGAACTTCAAATGATTTTCTTTTGGCTTGGACAACAACACCTTGGACGCTCCCTTCAAACTCTGCTTTGGCAGTTGGAAAAAATATAGAATACGTAAAAGTTGAAACGCACAATCAGTATACAAAACAGCCAATCAATGTTTATGTAGCAAAAGCATTATTGAAAAGTGTTTTTGATGATAAAAAATACGTCGATCACGCCATTTTTGATGAAGAAAAGCACGCAGGAAAACATCCTTATACCATCATCGAACAATGTAAAGGTGAACGTTTGGAAGGTTTGGAGTACGAACAGCTTATGCCGTATGTAAAACCAGACGAAACAAACGGAACTGCTTTTAGAGTAATTTTAGGAGATTTTGTAAGCACAGAAGACGGAACAGGAATCGTTCATATCTCACCTACTTTTGGTGCTGATGATGCTCGTGTTGCCAAATTGGCTAATATTCCTGCTATTTTGGTAGCTGATGAAAATGGAAATCCGATGCCACTTGTGGACAAAAGAGGACGTTTTGTAAAAGAAGTTACTGATTTTGCTGGAGAGGCTGTAAAAGCAGAATACGAACCTGATGAGGTAACAAGTGCCGAGGGCTATGAATCAGTTGATTTGCGTATCGCTGTCAAGCTCAAAAATGCAAATCGTGCTTTCAAAACTGAAAAATACGAACATAATTATCCACATTGTTGGCGTACAGATAAACCTATTTTATATTATCCATTAGATTCTTGGTTTATCAAGACGACGGATTATAAAGAAAGAATGGTAGAGCTAAACAAAACGATAAACTGGAAACCTGCAAGTACAGGCGAAGGGCGTTTTGGAAACTGGCTTGAAAACTTAGTCGATTGGAACTTGTCTCGCTCTCGTTATTGGGGAACACCTCTTCCAATTTGGAGAAGTGAAGACGGAACAGAAGAAACTTGTATTGGTTCTATCAAAGATCTTATGGCAGAAATACAAGAGGCAAACAATTCGAAAGTACTTACAATAGAAGAAGTAAAGAAAAATCGTGGTTTCTTAGAGAAATTTATGGCAAATCAAGCTGATTTGCACCGTCCGTATGTAGATGATATTACACTTATAAAAGGCAAAACAAAGTTAGTAAGAGAAGCTGATTTGATTGATGTTTGGTTTGATTCGGGTGCTATGCCTTATGCACAATGGCATTATCCATTTGAACAAGAAGAGATATTTAACAAATCATATCCTGCTGATTTTATTGCAGAAGGTGTTGATCAAACTCGTGGTTGGTTCTTTACTTTACATGCCATTTCGACAATGCTTTTTGATTCGGTAGCGTATAAAAATGTAATTTCAAATGGACTTGTTTTGGATGAAAAAGGCAATAAAATGTCTAAATCTAAAGGAAATGTAGTTGATCCATTTGAAACATTAGCTGATTTTGGTGCAGACCCAACTCGTTGGTATTTGATTGAAAATTCGAATCCTTGGGATAGTTTGAAGTTTAGCAAAGACGGAATTACAGAGGTTCAGCGTAAATTCTTTAATACACTTCAAAATACCTATTCGTTCTTTTCGTTGTATGCTAATTTAGATGATTTTGATTTTGATGAAAAGAATCTTATTCCAATCTCAAAACGTCCAGAAAGTGACCGTTGGGTTATCTCAAAACTTCATTCTTTGATAGCCGAAGTAGATGCAGCTTTTGCAGAATATGAGCCAACAAAAGCAGCTCGTGCGATGTCAAAATTTGTTACTAGCGACCTTTCAAACTGGTACGTTCGTCTGAATAGAAAACGTTTTTGGAAAGCTGAATTGGTAGAAGATAAAATTGCAGCTTATCAAACGCTTCATACATGTTTGGAAACAATTGCACTTCTTGCTTCTCCGATTGCACCTTTTTACTCTGATTTTGTATATCGTAACTTGAAAAAAGCAGACGAAAAAGATACTATAACTTCGGTTCATTTGGCAGAATTTCCTATTTCTGATTCTAAATTAATCAACAAAGATTTAGAAACTCAAATGGAATTGGCTCAACAAATTTCCTCAATGGTTCATGCCTTGAGAAAGAAAAATCAAATGAGAGTTCGTCAGCCGTTACAAAAAGTGATGGTTGCTGTTGTAGATGAAATTACACAAAAACATATTAAAGCTGTACAAGAACTGATTTTGTCAGAAGTAAATGTAAAAGAATTAGAATTTTTAGCTCCAGATTCTGATAAACTTACTAAAACAATCAAGCCGAATTTCAAAAAATTAGGTGGACAATATGGAAAAGCAATGCCAAAAATTGCTGGTTTAGTCAAGAAGATGACACAAGCAGACATTGCTACTTTAGAACAAACAGGCGTGTTTACTTTAAATCTTGATGGCGAAGTAATTCCACTTACTCCAGACGATGTAGAAATCGGAACAGAAGATATTGCAGGTTGGGTAGTAATGAGTGAAAACGGAATTACGGTAGCTTTAGATGTAAACCTTACTGACGAATTGCGTCAAGAAGGAGTTGCTAGAGATTTAGTAAACCGTATTCAAAACCTACGAAAAGACGAAGGTTTGGATGTTCAAGACAAAATTTTATTGCAAGTTGAGAAAGGAAGCGACCTATTGAACGGTGCTTTATCCAACTTCAAAAAATATATTTGTGATGAAACGCAGGCTTTAGAAATGGAAGTTTTAGATTCAGTTGATAATTCAGTAGAATTAGAAACTGAAGAAACGACTGTTAAATTGGCTATGCGTGTGCATCAATTAAACTAATGTAGCATACGCTTTAGCGTGTGAATGCCTGTACCGAATGCTTTAGCTTTCGGCAAAAAAACTATCTGTTTATTTTTTCCTAACCTAAAGGTCAGGGTACATTTTCGCACGCTAAAGCATACGCTACAAATAAAAACAAAAGTTCCATTTCTATAAGAGGTGGAACTTTTGTAGTTTTAAGAGAAAATAATAATGTTACTTTCCATTAAAAAACAGGTTGATAAAGATAGAAAACACTTTAATTTCAATCTATTACAATGAAGCGCAACAGATTCTATGTTTTTCCAAATCTTCCTGTTTTATTTGTGCAGGGATTGATTATTCTATTTTTTGCAATTTCAATATTTTGTTTGTCTTCTTTTCGCCAAACTTGGCTTTTTAGTTTCGATGGAATTAGTGAAGAAGTGCAAAAAAAGATAACAGATACTGACAAGCGTTCTTTCTTTTATGGAGAAAAATATCCTTACGATATGTATGGAGTTATTTATGAAAATATAGATTGGCTTTCAAAAAACATGACACAATTAGAAGCAAAAAAAGTTTTAAATTATCCTAGTCCAGTAATAAGAATTGCAGCTTATAGAAGTTTATTAAACCATAAATCAGCATCCAAATTTGATAAAAAACCTAAAAGAGATTATGAGTTATTGTGTCAAATTCTGCAAGAATACGATATAGTACAAGCATCTTTAGGAGATTGTGGAGTCTTGATTACTTCGACTGGTTTGTTCTTTTCTGATATGTATCTTAGGTTAGATGATGATAATATTCAAAATGAAGAGTACATTCAATCTTTTAAAGAAAACCATAATGTGAAAGATTCAGAAGTAAAGCATCTTAGAAAATTATATCAAATTTTAGAACAGAAAATGGAAGATTTTCATAAAAATTGTAGATAGATTACGATTTTCAAATCTCTTTTATCTTTCAATACTTAACAAAAACCTCATAAATACAGTTCTATAAAAAGACTTCTTAATAAACCAAAAAAGAGTTATTAATAAGTCTATTTTTTTATCTTCTATTTCCTTCACTTTCAATTATTCTATTTTTATTAATGAATACTACTACTTATATAGTTTTTGTATTTCTATTTTGGACTACTTTATTTACTCAAAATTTACTACACGCTCAAAATCAATCAGAAAATCAAAATGATTCTACTAAACTAGATTCAAATCAAGACCAACAAGAAACTTTCTTTGAAAAAATAATTGATTATGTAGAGTTTAGAAATGAAGCTGATAGACAGCAAGATTCTACTCGTTTTCGTAGCAAATTTGTTATTTCTCCAGTGGTTTCTTATAAGCCTGAAACAAGTTGGGGATTTGGAATAGGCGCAAAATGGCTTTTCAAATTCAAACATGCTACTCAAGACACTCGTACTTCAAACATGCCTATTTCGGCACTTTATACACTTCGAAAGCAAGTAGTTATCTCCTCTGGCTACACTATTTTTTTCAATCACGAAAACTGGATGCTCAAAGGAAATATTGGTTATTCTAAATTTCCACAACAATATTATGGAATTGGAAACAACACTTCTAGCAAAGATGAAGAACTTTTTGAGTATCAAAATATCCTTTTCGAACCTTTACTTTTAAGGCGAATTGTAGGAAAATTTTTTCTAGGAGGAGGCATTCGCTACAATAATATCTGGAATATGGAATATGAAAAAGATGGGTTATTAGAAAGGGATAAACCACTAGGTTTTGATGGTGCTATTTCAGCAGGGCTAGAATTGGCAGCTACGTATGATGATAGAGATAACGTTTTGAATGCCTTTAGTGGCTCTTTGTATGAATTTAGACATGCTTTTTATGGAAAAAAAGTAGGTGGAGTTCCTTTTGATTTGACTAAAGTAGATTTGCGTCAGTATTTTAAATTATCTAAGCGTGATGATGTTTTGGCTTTGCAAGCGTATGGTTATTTTAGTGATGGTCGTGCGCCTTTGGGAGAACTCGCTGCGCTTGGTGGAAGCGAACTAATGCGTGGATACTATAAAGGACGTTTTTTAGAAAATAATATGTTGGCTGCACAAGCTGAATATCGTTTTCCTGTTTTTGCACCTATCGGAATGGTTGTTTTTGCTGGAGCTGGCGAAGTATATCATCAAATTTCTGATTTGCGTTTTAGTGATATAAAAGTAGGCTATGGTGCAGGGTTGCGTTTGAGAATTGTAAAATCTGAAAATCTTAACCTTCGTTTCGATGTCGCAAAGGGCGAAAAAATTAATTTTTACTTCGGAATTGCAGAAGCATTTTGAGCTAATTTTGGAAAATAATCATAGACGCTCAATGAAAAATCTAGCTTTATTATTTCTATTTTTAAATCTTTTTATGGCTTGTAAGCAAAAAGAAGAAAAATTGCCAGTAAATCCAGAACAATGGCTTTCTCAAATCAAAAATGAAGAAGCCAAAAAACGAACTACTGATGTGCTTGAAAAAATATATGTTTCTACGGTTTATTCGGTGGCTGAAAAGGATAGTTTGTCAAGCTTTCAAGTACAGGTTGCTAATTGTCAAACTCCAAAGTCTGTTGAGCATTTTGTCTATATTTTTCGGTATTTACATAGTTACACAAATAATGAATCAATGAGTGGTAGAGAAAATACTGTGATGAAATACATTTCTAATTTATATCAAAAAGATTCATCAGTAAACAAAGCTGCTTTGAGTAGTATGATTGATACTACAAAGATTGATTTTGGAAGATATTTTCCTCCTTATTATTCTCCATACAATGATTCTATTACAAATCCTCAAAATCCGTCTAAAAACTTAGTAGAGATAGAAAATGAATTGATAAAGTATATGAAAGTCTTGCCTTCTAATAGTTCACAAGAACAAGCAGATTCCATAGGAAAAATACACGTTCTATTAAAAAAAGCTATAAAAGATTCTACTTTTTTTGATTATGGATTACCTAACGTAGCAAAAGACTTATATTATTTGGCTTCTGCTGATAAGAAATTTGTCATCTATTCTATCTATTATCAAAGGGGTTCTAATTCAAAAAGTGCAACTGCTTATGCTGCTTATAGAAATCAACAGAAAGATAAAACCATAATAGAAGAAATATCAGGTTTTACTTTTGACGATGAGGATTCTTATGGCGAATCTGCTGCTCCTTTAGCTCTTTTTCAAGTAGAAAAAAATAAAAAATCATTATATATTATAATTTCAGACCACGATGGAGGAGGAATGGAGGATACAAATGTTATAGTAAAAGCCTATCAAATTGAAGATAATAAAATTCAACTTTGTAAAGATTGTATTGAAGGAAAATCTACTGGAATTTATCAAAAATCACCTCATTTTGCTTGGGTAGTTCCTGCATTTGATTCTACAAAAAATGAAATTACATTTAATCACAGACGATTTTATGGAAATATAAAAAAGATAGACTATAACGAACAGAGAGAGTTGAGAAAAAATAAAGAGGGAAGTGGCGAAATAATGTCAAGAATGACATTAAAATGGAACGGACAACAATTTATTTCTATTCCTTTAAAATTATATTGTGAAGAATAAGAAAACATAAACGAACAGTTCGCTCTAAGCGAACCGTTCGTTAAAACAAAATCAAGAAAAAATGAACGAACAACTATACATGCAACGTGCCTTACAATTAGCCGAAAAAGGCAAAGGTTCTGTAAGTCCAAATCCTTTAGTAGGCTGTGTAATTGTAGCCGAAAACCGAATTATTGGAGAAGGTTATCACAAAAAATACGGAGAAGCACACGCAGAAGTAAATGCGCTCAATAGCATTTCAGAAAGCGATGAGGGTTTAAAAAATAATTTGCTTTCCAAAGCGACTATTTATGTTACCTTAGAACCTTGTAGTCATTTTGGAAAAACGCCTCCTTGTGCTGATGCGCTCATTAAAGCAAATGTCAAAAAAGTAGTCATTGCTACACTTGACCCAAACCCGTTAGTCGCTCAAAACGATGCAGGAAGAGGAATTCAGAAACTAAAAGATGCAGGAATTGAAGTTGTGATAGGAATGTGTGAGCAGGAAGCAAAACACCAAAACAGACGTTTTCTGACAGCTTTTATAAAAAAACGTCCATATATTATTTTGAAGTGGGCGCAAACAGCAGACGGATTTATTGCAAGAAAAGATGGTACTTCCAAATGGATTAGCAATGCTGTTTCTAGGAAATTGGTGCATAAATGGAGAAGTGAAGAAGACGGAATTTTGGTAGGAAAAAATACCATTTTGCAAGACAATCCAAAGCTAAATGTAAGAGAATGGATAGGTAAAAATCCGACACGAATTATATTAGCAGGAAATGGTTTTGATGAGCTGAATTCTAGCTTTTCTGTTTTTGATGATTCGCAACCTACAATTTTTTATTCTTATTCTGATAATGATAACTTAAAAAAGACTACTTTTGTAGATAAATTTTTACAAACTGAACTCATAGAACTCAACCAAGAACTAGATCAAGCTAATTTTTGGCAAACACTCTTTGAAGATTTGCATCGTAAAAATATTCATTCTGTTTTTATAGAAGGGGGAAGTAAAATTTTACATTCCTTGATAGAAAATGGATTTTATGATGAAATCCGTCGTTTTACAGCTACAGATGTCTTTTTTAATGAAGGCTTTGAAGCTCCAAAAATTTCTATTTCGCCTATTAAAACAGAATTTATAGAAGAAAACAAACTAGATACAATAATGAATTATGAATGTTGAATTGTGAATGATGAACTATTCATTCATAATTCAACATTCACAATTCACAATTCAAATTATGATTTTATCAGACAAAGAAATACTAACCGAGATTGAAAAGGGAACTATTTTAGTTGAGCCTTTTGATAGAGAATGTTTGGGTACAAACTCTTATGATGTACATTTAGGTAAATTTTTGGCTACCTACCAAGATGAAGTTTTGGATGCCAAGGCACACAATAAAATTACAACTTTTGAAATTCCAGATGAAGGTTTTGTGCTTCAACCAAATACGCTTTATTTGGGAATGACAGAAGAATATACCGAAACACTTGCTCATGTTCCTTTTTTGGAAGGAAAATCTAGTGTAGGTAGATTAGGAATTGATATTCATGCAACGGCAGGAAAAGGTGATGTTGGTTTTTGTAATGCGTGGACATTAGAAATTTCGGTGACACAAGCTGTTCGGATTTATGCAGGAATGCCGATTGGTCAGCTTATTTACTTCAAGGTAGATGGACAAATTGAAAGACCTTATAATGAGAAAAACTCAGCTAAATACAACGAAAGAAGTACAAAGCCAGTAGAATCTATGATGTGGAAAAATAAATTTTAGATTTTCACAACAAACTATAAACAAAATCCGTTTGGTAGGAAAATTTTAAGCAGTAATTTATTGTAAAATTACTCATTTTTTAAACTTTTTTTATCTTAACCTAATATTAAAATCAATCTATAGACATTATTATTTATGCAAAACGAAGGATATTCAGCAGAAGCTATTAAAACTATTAGAGAAAAGGCTCTAAAAGAAGGACGTGATTTTGTAATCAACGAAGATATTGAGCGTACTTCCGAATCAGTTTGTTTTTATTTTACAGGAGAATACAAAGGAAATGCTGTTGTATTTGATGCATGTTTGTTTGCCTTACGTGTAGAGTACGAAATGGCAGTTTTTGCTTTAGCAGAAGAGCGTGTAGAGGATACTTTTCCAGATTTTAATTTGGAAATGGAAATGGAAAACGAAGATTCAGAAGCTATGGAATACTTTGACGAAAAAGTAGCAGAAATTGAAGAAAATGAAGAAGTACAGGTAAGCGAATACATTGATTTTGACGAAGCTGTCGAATATGGTGTAGGTTTAGATGTTTGTTTGAAAGTAAAAGAAGTAACTGATGAAACAGTTTCTAAATTTATTTCTAGCTTCAATAAAGGAACTTTTAAATTAGATCCGAAAGATTATACTTTCAAATTGGAGGAGTTTGGAGAATAAGCAAATAATCCTTTTTATTTATTAAGTAAAAACCTATCATTCTTTATAAAATGATAGGTTTTTTTTATAATTAAACTATTTTGTCTTAATTTTTCATTGAATATTATAAATAATTCAGACGGTGTTTTACGTAACTCTCCACCAATAAAAACATTTTTCTACTATCAGGAACACGTATTCTTTCTGAAAGTATCGTTTGGGCAGAAGATTGTTTTATTTTATTGAATAATTTTAAATAATAAACATAAGCTAAATAAACACCCATACGTGAAGGCTTAGGCAATCGTAAAATGGCTTCGTATGCTGCATCAAAATCTTTTTGAATATCGTTTTCTATCTCAAGTTTAGCACTAGAATCAAATTGTGAATAATCAACATCAGGAAAATAAACTCTTCCACGTTCGTCAAAATCACTTTTCATGTCTCTCAAAAAATTTACTTTCTGAAAAGCTGCTCCAAGGCTTCTAGCTCCTGCTTTCAAGCTATCATACAGTTCGCTATCATTTTCACAAAATACACGCAAACACATTAAACCTACTACTTCAGCAGAGCCATAAATATATTCATTGTACTTATTATCACTATATTCTTTTTTATCTAAATCCATTTTCATACTATTCAAAAAGGCTTCTATAAGCTCATCTTCAATGGAATAACGCTCAACTGCAAGTTGAAAAGAATGAATGACAGGATTTGTACTAATTTTTTCCTCAATTGCACGAAAAGTATCTTCTCTAAAACGAGCAAGTAAAGTTGCTCTATCTTTGTCGTGAAAAGTATCTACAATTTCATCAGCATAACGAACATATCCATAAATTGCATAAATAGGAAAATGTAATTTTTTGTGTAATGTCTGTATACCTAACGTAAAAGAAGTGCTGTAATGTTGAGTAATCAATTTGCTACACTTTAAAGCAGTTGTATTATAAAGTGCCATAGAATCTGAAATAGTATCAGTTCTTGTTGATGTTATTGAAGGGGTAAGAGTATTCATAAGAACTTTATAAGATTTTCTAGTAGAACGAAATAGTAAAGGTAATAAGTATGTTCTTTTTCCAAAATAGAAAAACGCACACTTTTGTTTGAAAAAAATGTGCGTTTTTTTTAAATATTTTTATATAAAGTTCAGATTAGTAAACTAAATTAATTTTTAGAAGAGTAAACCTTCAAATTTCCTTTTAGTTCTTTACGTGCAATATGAATTCTGTTTTTTACTGTTCCGATAGGAATCTCTAAACGTTCTGCAATTTCATAATATTTGAAGCCTCTAAAGTGCATCATAAAAGGTACTTTATAAGCATCATCTAATTTGTCAATTGCACGAACTACATCTTGCATCATAAAATCTCCATATGCACCATTTGCAGCTACATGATTAGAAGAATTAAGGAAATGTAAATTTTCAGTAGTATCAATAAATGTATTACGACGCACCAAACGCTGATAATTCGTAATAAATGTATTTTTCATGATGGTATATAACCATGCCTTTAAGTTTGTTCCTTCCGTAAATTTTTCACGGTTAGAAAAGGCTTTTAATATTGTTTCTTGAAGCAAATCATTTGCTTCATCAGAATCTTTAGTTAGCTTTAATGCGAAAGGACGCAAAGAGTAAGCTATTTTTTGTAGTGCAAATCCAAATTCGAAGGCTGTCATAGTTAAAAAAATTTTGAAGTTTGGAGGTATTTGTTTTTGTTTAATACAAATTTACTATTTCTAAAATGTCTTTCCAAATTTTTGTGTAATTATTTAGTTAAAAAAGTTAAACAAATGATTGTTTGTACAAGTATTAACTAATTAGTTTCTTATTTTAATCTAATATAGTGTTTTTTGCAACAAATGCAAACTTTATTAGATTACCAAGTAATGAATTTTTTGATAAAAAAGTCATTAAAATTGGAGAAGTTATTTGAAAAAGGTGGAGTTAAGAAAATTGAAAGATTATGTAAAAACAAAAATTAAGATTAAAAAATTAAGTTCAATAATTGAGATAAATTTCTCAGAACTTATGAAGTGAAGAAATAAAAAGCTATAAAAAATGACCTTTTTTGTTTCACTTGCTTATACTAACGCAAACTTTTTTTAAAGGTTACACTTTTTATTGAAAAGTTTTAAAATTGTTTTGATTTTTCTGAATTTTTTTCAAAATAGCCATTTAAATACCTATCAGAGAGTATGTGTAAGTGGTTTTTTATACTTAATAATTAATTTTACTGATTTTTATCTTTTAATTTAACTAATTCTATTACTATTCCTCCAAAACGAGCTTCTTTAGCCTGACATTTTTGTTTACTAACATAACAGATAGTGCTATGGTATTCTTCTCTTCCATCTGGATCTACATAAAAAGCTATACAGCCACCAGAAATAGTACGATTATAAAATCTTACATAACGTCCATGTCCATCTGTTGCACGTCCCACACATTTTTTGCAAATTTCATTTGGATAGCGAGAGTTCTCAAACATGGAATCTTGACAAATTGGACAAAGAACGATTTCCATAAAAGAAATGAAAGAATTGAGATGTTTGTTTAAAGTAAAATTCAAAAATACTAAAAATTTATTTAAAAAAGTTAAACAAATTTATGGAATTCTAGTAAAAAATATAGTAAAACTGAAATCTACCCTTATTTTGAGTTAATTTAGACACCCTTTTTTTCAAGAAAAATAACGAACTTTGCAGTATAGTTCTTCCAAAAAACAGTATTATACTTGTATCAACAATGATTTTTTAGGCTTATTTTTGCTTCTGTTTAACTTTTATATAACCTTTCAATTTTATCTAATTTGTCGCTTTTTCAATCCTTTTCTGATTCTACAAATGCCATTTCTACAGAAAGAAAAACACTTTTTGCAGAGGTTATTATTCCTGTACCTCTAAAAACTACTTTTACATATCGTATTCCTTTTGAATTAAATGAATTTGTTCAAAGTGGAGTTCGGGTGGTTGTGCCTTTTGGAAGAAAACGAGTTTTGACAGGCGTTGTAAAATCGATTACTCAAGAAGCACCAAAAGGCTATTCTGCAAAATATATTTTAGAGCTTTTAGATGAAACACCACTTATTACACAAACTCAAATTTGGTTTTGGACTTGGATTGCATCTTATTATATGTGTTCGGTTGGCGAAGTAATGAATGCAGCCTTGCCTTCTGGATTGAAATTAAGCAGTACAAGTAGATTGCAATTACACCCTGAATGGAAAAACGGAATAAACGAAGAGGAAATAAAACAGAAACGTATTGAGTATGATTTGTCAGATGATGAAATTCGTTTGATTAATTTATTAGAATTAGAAAGCTCATTGACTTATGAACAAGCAGGCGAAAAGTTAGATTTGCAAGATGTTTATCAAGTCATAAAAAAATTAACTCAAAAACGAATCATTATTATTTTTGAGGAATTAAAAGAAAAGTATAGCCCATTAAGAGAAAAACATATCCTGATTGCTAAGGAGTATGCAAGTCAAGAAGGAGTAGCAGAAGCATTCACAAAGACAACCAGAAGCGCAAAACAAGAAGAGCTTTTACTTACTTATTTGAGTAAAAATCCAATAAAAGATTATCCAAAAAGTATTTCTAAGAAAGAATTATTAGGAGAAAATTTGTCACCTAGCTCTCTAAAAACATTAATAAAAAACGGAATTTTTGAAGAGTTTGAAAAGACACTTTCTCGCTTTGAGTTCGAAGAGTGGACAGAAACTACCTCAGCTATAAATCTAACTTCTACACAAGAAAAAGCTGTACATCAAATTTTTGAGCATTTTCAAGACAAATCTACTGTTCTTTTACATGGCATAACAGGAAGTGGAAAAACAGAAATGTATGTTAGTTTGATAGAACAAGTTTTACAAAGTGGAAGTCAAGTTTTGATGCTTTTACCTGAAATTGCACTTACCAGTCAGATTGTAGTTCGTTTGAAGCGAATTTTTGGAAATGCTGTTGGTGTTTATCACTCTCGTTTTTCAGATAACGAACGTGTGGAGGTTTGGAAAGGTGTTTTGAATGGCGATATTAACTTTGTTATTGGTGTGCGTTCGTCTGTTTTTCTGCCTTTTGAGCATTTGGGGCTGATAATCGTCGATGAAGAACATGACCCTTCTTATAAGCAGTATGACCCTGCGCCACGTTATCATGCTCGTGATGCTGCGCTTGTTTTGGCTCACAAACATCAAGCAAAGGTTGTTTTGGGTTCGGCTACTCCGTCTGTGGAAAGCTATTTTTTAGCTAAACAAAAACAGTATGGTTTAGTAGAAGTTTTGCAGCGTTTTGGAGAGGCTACTTTACCTGAAATTCAGTTGGTAGATTTGCGAGAATCCAAAAAGAGAAAAGAACTCAAAGAGCAATTTACAAGAGAACTTTTTGAGCAAATGAAAACAGCTTTACAAAATCATGAACAGATTTTACTTTTTCAAAATCGTCGTGGTTACGCACCTTATTTGAGTTGTGAAGTTTGTGAAACAATTCCAGAATGTCAGAACTGTTCGGTAAGTCTTACCTATCATCAAAAAGCACAAGAATTGCGTTGTCATTATTGTGGATTTTCTACAAAAATTCCTCAAAACTGTTCGGCTTGTGGCTCTACAAAAATATATCCGATAGGTTTTGGAACGCAAAAAATAGAAGAAGATTTGCAGGTTATGTTACCTGAAAGTAGGATTGCAAGGATGGACAGAGATACAACACGAACTAAAACAGGGTACGAAAAAATTATTGATTCCTTTGAAAAGCATGAAGTTGATATTTTGGTAGGAACGCAGATGATAACAAAAGGATTAGATTTTGAGAAGGTAAATCTAGTAGGCGTTTTTGATGCCGACAGAATTTTGTTTTTTCCTGATTTTCGTTCTTCTGAGCGTTTTATGCAGCTTATCATGCAAGTGAGTGGACGTGCAGGACGTAGGAGTGGAAAAGGAAAAGTAGTCATTCAGACCAATGCGCCATCGCATCCTCTTTTTGCTATTATTAGTCTTCACGATTATCAAACTTTCTATAATCAAGAAATTATGGAAAGAGAACAATATAATTACCCTCCTTTTGCAAGACTAATAAAGCTAATGGTAAGACACGAAGAGCGAGAAATGGCACAAAAAGCAGCTTTTATTTTATCAAAAAAACTTCAATCAAAACTTAGTCTTCAACGTGTTTTAGGACCTGAAGCTCCAATTATCGAACGTATCAGAAATAAATTTCAACAAGCTATTTTGATAAAACTAGAACGCAATCAGTTTGATTTGAGAAAAACAAAAGAGTTTATTCAATTTCAAATTGATGAGCTTTATAAAGATAAATCGTTTAAGAAAATACAAGTTGTGGTTGATGTGGATTTTGTTTAAGGTTGTATAACTATAATTCGTATTTTTTTAATAAAAGAATTAACTCTTCGTTACCTTTCCAACCTTCACTTTCCCTCATAGCAATCAAAAGATACTTTTTAATTTCTTCTATACCATCAGCTAATCCGTGTACGTGTACTTTAGCATTTTTCCAAGGAGCATGTTTTGGCATTTCATAATTAATTCTATAAGTTCCATTATAATGATAACAGATTTCTATTAATTGTTCCTCTTGCTTTATATCATCAATATTTTGAATAACCAAAGTACCATGAGATGTGTAAGCCCATAAATCAGTATGAACAAACATCTTATTAATCTCATCAATCAATAACAACATTCTAGAACCAAAATCAAGCTCGTGAGGTATTTTTTCTATTTTTTGATAGAACTCTTCTAAGGTTCCAAAATTGTTATCACGTCTTTGTATGGGCATTTTTATAATTGCTTTAGTTGATTATTCGTGAAAATAAATTTATAATGTTGTGTAGTGAATGTGTTGTTTAATTATTTTTACTTTCCTCAAACCACTCCAAACCCTTTTCCACAGAATCAAACAAACGCATGTGATAGCCTATTTCTTTGAGTTCGCTGTTTTCTACTAAGTCTTCAGCAGAGAGTTGAGAAAATAAATTTTTACTTTGAATAATAGCTTCATAGTTCATTCCTAGTGCTACCATTTTAGGATTGAATTCTTTTAAAAACCATTCATTTACTTCATCAAATGAACCTTCTATCTCTACGATTACTGAAATCAGATGAGTAAAATGATGTTCAGTTACTAAATCAATTACTTTTTGATGTCCCTCCTTAAGTTCTTGTGGCATACAGAATCCTTTCCATTCTTGAAGCAGAATATGAGGGTAATCTGTGAGTCGGTAAAAGTGAGCATAGTCATCTTCTAGTTCATTTTGAATTTTTGTGAGAAGTTCTTTTTCCATGAAGTTAAATAGTTTAGAGTAGAAATATTTTAGATGATAATATACAATGATTTTTGGTTATACTCAAACAATTTTGATGTTAGAATAAAGTGAAGTTGTCATGCCTTTTAAATTATCAGTGCATTTTAATACACAAATGCTGACACCTGTTGAGGAATAAATATTATCAGGTTTTTATGGATAGGCTCTGATGTTATATTTCGGACACATGTAAACGCAAAAAGCCTTACTTTTTGTGAAGTAAGGCTTTTTAGTTTTTAAGATAAGTCTAACAAAATTCAGATTTTACATTGCAATAGCAAAAAATCCTCTTCTACCTGTCGGATGGAAGCCTTCAATTAATACACCTCCATTTTTTCCTTCTAAAAGTCGGATTACATCGGCTGAAGTTTCTACTTTTTCTTTATCAATGTGCGTAATAACAAAACCTTCAGGAACTTGAGCTTCTTTAAACTTTCCTGCTTTAATAGAAGCTATTTTTACACCTGTTGTACCAATTTTTGTAGCCATTTCTGGAGAGATATTTTGAATTTCTATTCCTAAAGATTCAATTTTCATCATCTTTCCAGCTTCATTAGTTATAAGGTCGGTTGTTCCCAAGCTATTTTTGAGTTCTACATTTGTATTTCGCTCGTTTCCATTTCTAAGATAAACTACTTTTACTTTATCTCCTGGACGTTTACGTGCAATGCGTTCTTGAAGCTGTGCCGAAGTGTTTACTTGTACGCCATCTACTTCAATAATTACATCACCTCTTTCTAATCCTGCTTCTATTGCTCCACTTTTTTCTGTTACGCCAGCAACATAAATTCCACGAACAACTGATAAATTTAATTCTTTAGAAAGGTCTGCTGTTACATCTCTAATCTGAACACCTAGAAGTCCACGCTGAACAATTCCGTGTTTTTTCAAATCTGTGTATACTTTCTGAACAATTCCGATAGGAACAGCAAATGAATATCCTGCAAAAGAACCTGTGGTAGAAGCAATAGCTGTATTTATTCCTACTAATTCTCCATTTGAGTTTACTAATGCACCACCACTATTACCTGGGTTTACGGCTGCATCAGTTTGTATAAAAGCCTCAACACCTAAACCATCTTTACGACGCAAGATATTAATGTTTCTAGCTTTTGCACTCACAATTCCTGCTGTTACAGTAGAAGTAAGGTCAAATGGATTTCCAACTGCAAGTACCCACTCTCCGACTTGTAAGGCATCTGAATTACCAAAAGTCATTGGTTTCAAATCTTCATCAGCATCAATTTTTAAAACTGCCAAATCTGTACTTGGATCTGTTCCAATAAGTTCTGCCGTATAACTTTTCTGATTATTCATAATTACATCAATACGTGTAGCATTTTCTACAACATGATTATTAGTTACGATATAACCACCTTCTTCGATAATAACTCCTGAACCTGAACCCATTCTAACTTCATTTTGATTTTGATTTCTATCAGGCAATTGCTGTCCAAAAAAATCTCTAAATAAGTCTTCCATTGAGTTTTGCTGACGATTACTCATCAAAGCAGGATTTCCAAAGGTTTGAATGTGAACTACTGCTGGTGTAGCTTTTTTGGCTGCTTCCACAAAATTGATATTTTGAGGCGAAAAAGTAGGATTTACTGGGTCTGGATTTCCATAACCTGTCTGTAGAAATGGTTGGTTTGTATTTGTAAAATTAACTTGGTTTTGTGGAAGAAAAAAGTTCAAATAAACGCCTAATGCAACTCCTCCACCTACAATAGCAGAAAGTAAGGCGATAAAAAATAATCCTATTCGTTTCATAAATTGATTGATTTAAGTGATGGTTGTATAATTTAATTATATTAAAATGCAGTATATTATTTTGTGTCTAAACTGCTTTGTATAGATTTAGTTCTGATTTTTAGTTAGTGAGTTGTCTAACTTGTTATTTTGATTGCGAAAGTCGTACTAATTCTAATTACTGTCAATCTGATTAACAATTTCTAAGAAAAGCTAATAAAAATAATGAAAAAATAGCATAAAATTAAGACAGATTATAAGGCAAAAGGTTAAAATTAAGATTTAGAATGCCTTTTTGTCAGTTTGAATAAAACAAATGATATTATTTCTAATCTACTGGGTCGTATCCACTTCCACCCCAAGGATGACACTTTCCAATCCGTTTTAATCCCTTCCAGCCTCCTCTAAATGCTCCATGTTTTTTGATAGATTCTACCATATATACCGAACACGTAGGCGTGTAACGACAACGAGGAGGAAGCATAGGAGAAATAAAATATTGATAGAACCGAACTATTGCTAAAAATACATAAGAAAAGAAACGGGAAATAGCTTTTTGTATCACAATGAAAATAGTATTATTTGGATAATTAATTTAATTAGAACGTTATGAGTAGTAATTGCGTTATAGATGGGTTAGAATAATATCTCTGTCTGTTCTATATTTTTTAATAAATATCGAATAAAAACAAAAATAAGTGATAATAAGTAAGTTTGTTTTTACAGCAATCCTTATATTTGGGATTTGTATCTAAAATTTTATGCTACTTGAATAGCAATAATTATAACTAAATTATAAATAGACTCATTTTTGAGAGTGAATCAAGATTAAATAATCATTTTATTCTCTTTTTTTTCAGTATTAATTCCCTTTTTTACCTTTTATATTGCAACACAAAAAATACTATGAAATCAGTTTTGCACATCAAAATCCCTTCCCTTTTAGAAAATATCCGTATTGTAGAGAGTTTTATAGATAATGCTCGTGATAAATTTAACCTAAATGATGATATATACGGAAATATTATGGTTGCTGTTACCGAAGCTGTTAATAATGCTATCATTCATGGAAATGGAAAAGATAAAAATAAAGAAGTAGATTTGAGTTTGGAAGTAGGAAAAGAAAAGTTGTTTTTTACAATTAAAGACCAAGGAAAAGGATTTGATCCAGATTCACTTCCAGATCCAACTGCACCAGAAAACCTTTTGACCATAGGAGGAAGAGGAATCTTTTTAGTAAAAAATCTAGCTGATAAAGTTGATTTTTTAGACGAAGGAAGAACTGTCAAGATGACTTTTAACGTAACCAACTCCGTTTTAAATTAATTAGAAATTAAAAATTACGGTAAATTAGAAAAAAGCAGTTAGTAGAAATTAACTGATAACTCTTTACTGATAACTGATAACTGCCCTGTGGAAAAGATAAATTTAGAAGACTATACCTATCATTTGCCAACTGAGCGAATTGCCCAAAATCCTTTAGCAAGACGAGATAGTTCAAAACTTTTAGTATATAAAAAGGGTACTATTTCTCATCATCATTTCACAGAAATTACTGATTTTTTGAGTGAAGAGTATACTTTATATTTTAATAATACTAAGGTGATTCCTGCACGTCTTTTATTTGAAAAAAAGGCTACTCAAAAAGGACAAAATGGAAAAGGAGCAACAATAGAAATATTTTTGTTACATCCTGTTTTGCCAACTGCTGATGTTAGTGAAGCCATGCTAAGTACAGAAAAATGTACTTGGAAATGTGTTGTAGGCAATCTTAAAAGGTGGAAAGATGGACTAGTTTTGGAAAGAGAATTAGAAATTGATAATCAAACTATTCTAATTCAGGCAAAAATAGCAGATAGAAATGAGCTTTTGATAGAGTTAGAATGGAAAAATAATAATCCTAATTCAACAGAAGAAATTCAAATTCCTTTTGTAGATATTGTAGAAAAATTAGGTGTCATGCCTTTGCCTCCTTATATAAAAAGAGAAGCAAAACAGAAAGATTCTTCTACTTACCAAACTATTTATAGCAAAGCAGCAGGAGCAGTAGCAGCACCAACAGCAGGACTGCATTTTACTGAAAGTGTCCTTCAAAGTCTTGCAAAGAAAAATATAAAAACAAATGAACTTACTTTGCATGTAGGAGCAGGTACTTTTCAACCTGTTAAAAAAGAAAATGCTGGCGATGTAGCTACACATACAATGCACTGTGAACAGATTGTTGTTACAAAAGAAAATATAAAAAGCATTATTGATTCGGAAAAGGTGGCTTCTGTTGGAACTACATCTATGCGAACTTTGGAGAGTTTGTACTGGTATGGAACAAAAATTTTACTTAAAAATGAAACCACTTTTTTTATAGAAAAATTAGAACCTTATAGCTATGATTCTGAAATAAAATTACCTTCTAAAAAAGAAAGTTTTGAAGCTATTTTAAAGTATATGAATGATTCTAGTCAAGAAAAACTAACAGGCGAAACCGAAATTTTTATTCTTCCTTCTTATACGTTTCGTGTTTGTGATGCGCTAGTTACTAATTTTCATATGCCCGAAACGACACTTATTTTATTGGTAGCTGCTTTTATAGGAAAAGACTGGGAGAAAATTTATCAAACTGCACTTGATAATAACTATCGTTTTTTGAGTTATGGAGATTCTTCTTTGTTGTTTTTGTAGATTATTTTACTGTAAACCACTTTTTTTAAAACACAGAGTTCACAGAGGACACAGAGAATTAAAATACAACTACCTATAATTTAAAATTGACTTAGTGTTTTTTGAAAAAATTGCAGAGCAAAAACAAAATATTTATTTTCTATTAAAATAATATTAAAAAAATCTGTATAATTCGTAAAATCTGTGTTCCATAAAAATAGTAGATTATTTTGATAAAATATGAAAAAAATAATAGGTGTAGTTTTATTGCTTGTAATACATATTCCGTTTTGTTTCCCACAAATTGGTTACAATGAAAAAGAATTTTTTTTGAATGGAAAAGAAGATTTCAAAAATGACAAATATAGAAGTGCTCTCTATTATTTTGAAGAAATAAAATTAAATAATACTTTACATCAAGATGCAAAATATTATGCTGCTATCTGCAAATTACATTTGCACTTACAAGAACAGTCTTTAAATGAATTAAAGAATGTAAATGTAATGCATCTCAAAGAAAATACACATTATTTTTATTGGTTAGCAGAGGCTTATTTTCTTAATGAAAAGTTTGGGGATGCTTTAGAAATGCTAAAACTTTATGCTGAACAAAATCCAAAAAGTAGAATAGAAACGTATGATAGATTACTTTCTCACCTCAAAACAGCATTAGAACTATATCAAAGACCAAAAAATTATCTTGTCCGAAATATGGGACAACATGTCAATTCGCCTTTTCATGATTTTGGAGTGAGTAAAATTCCTTTTTCTGATAATCTTATTTATAGTAGTAATCGTCTTACTTTTAAAGAAAAAATTACTGATCGTTATGAGACCCAAATATTTACACTCTATAACGCCAAAATAGAAAAAGATGGAACAGTAGAAGAAATTGAGCAGTGGAATAGGTCAGAGTCTTTGGATTCTCAATTTAGTGTATTACAAATTCTGAAATACGAACTTACAAGTAGTGACAAAACTTTTCTTATTTCTCAAAATGGAGATTTAAAAATACTTAAACGTGAAAAAGGAGTTTGGCAGACACCTCAATTATTTTCGCAAACATTGAGTGAAGAAAAAGGAGTTCAGGAATATGCTTGTCTATCAGAAAATAAAAAAATACTTGTTTTTGCTTCAGACTATAAATCAAAAGGAAACTATGAACTTTTTGTATCAAGGAGAGAAGACATAAAAGATGACTTCGAAAAACCTGAATTATTAGAAAAATTGAATTCTAAATCAAATGAAGTAACTCCTTTTTTAGATAAAAACAATACTCTTTATTTTAGTTCGAATAGAGAAAATACGGCAGGAGGTTTTGATGTTTTCAAAGCAGATTTTGATACAGTTTCAAATGAATGGATAAATCCTTTATTACTTCCTTATCCAATAAATAGTGTTGCTGATGATCTTTATTTTAGTATTGATAATTCAAATAACCAAAGCAATCAGTTAGGCTATTTTGTTTCAAACAGAATAAAAGGACAAGGAGGTGATGATATTTATGAAGTTTTCTTTTTTGATTCAGTAGAAGTAAAAGGTCAATTTAGAGAACGAACAGTAGATAAAAAACCAGTTCAAGATGCAGAAATTATTTTTAAAAGTCTAAACTATGCAATAGATAGTGTAACCTTTCAAACTAAAACGGATGAAGAAGGAAATTATAAAATAAATATTCCAATATATTTGAAAGACAAAGTAAAAGAGGAAGCGCAAATAACTGCTAATTATCAAACTAAATCAAATAATGAAACTGTATTTGATATAGAAATTCGCTATCAAAATAGATTAGCTTATCAAGACCAAATTTCATTAAATCCTTATCTTCTTGCAAAGCGAAATTCTAAAAACTATGTAATCAATGCGTACTTATATGTTGAAGAAGAAGATATGTATAAGGATGATAATCAATCAGAAAATCAGAAATTATTACAGAAATTAGTTGATATTTCAAGTATAGATAAAAGTAAAAGTATTATCCTGAAAAATATCTATTATGAAAATGGAAATGCTGTTTTAAAACAAGAATCTTATCCAATGATAGAAGAAGTGGCTGAGTTTCTTATTCAAAACCCATCACTGAACTTAGAAATTATTGGACATACAGATAATGTTGGAAGTGCATCTCAAAATCTTATTTTATCAAAAGAAAGAGCGCAAAGTGTTATTGATTTTTTGGTAGAAAAAGGAGTGGAAAAAGCTAGATTAAAAGCAAACGGTTATGGACAAGAGCGACCAATAGCTAGTAATGATGATGAAAAAGAAGGACGAGAACTAAATCGAAGAATTGAAGTGCGAGTTTGGGATTAGGGTTTTACTCAATTGGAACAATATCTTCATATTCTGTAAATCGAACAGGATTAAGTGAAGTTACTTCTCTATTTACAATTGCAAAACCTGTAATTTTTCCACTTGTAGCAATGAGAGGGAAAAATTCTAATTCATAATACAAATCTTCAAATTCAGAATTTTTGATATTCGAAACCATAGTAAATGATTCACCACCCAAAGCACGTTCATAATACGGCTTCCAATATTCTAACTGTTCTTGAGTCAGTATTTCTAAAATATTTGAGCCATTTGGAACTTCTGTTCCTTTTAATCTTCGTAACATGGCAGCATACGAACGGTTCAAAACTTTAATGTTATACTCTTCATCAAGAGCCAAAATCATACTCTTTGTACTATTGACAACCCCTTCATAATTAGCCAAACGCTCTCTCAAATCTCTTTGAATACGTTCTAATTCTTCTTGTGTGGTTGTTAGTTCTTCCATGCTCTGACGCATTTCTTCTTCTTGCGCTCGCATCTGTTCAGCATACATTTGAGATTCTTCTAAGAGTAACTTTGTACGTTCATTACTTCGTACATTAGCAAGTGTAGCAGCAATGCTTTCAGATAATTTAATAACAAAGGCAAGTTGATATTCTTCAATTGGATGAAAAGAAGCAATTTCAATTACTCCATGTACTTCATTATTCGAAATCAGAGGAACAATCAATAAATAACTTGGTGTAGCTTCTCCTAATCCAGAAGTAAGACGGATATAATCAGAAGAAATTTGATTAAAATACAAATGTCCTTTTTCCATTACAGCCTGTCCTAAAAGTCCTTGTTCGATAGGAATAGATTGTTGTATGAATTTTTGTTTGTTATAAGCGTATGCAGCCTTCAACACTAGATGTGCTTTTGCCTCCTTTTCATCTCCTTCTTTCTCTAAACTATAAATTCCACCTTGATTAGCTTCCAAATAATGAACTAAATTAGAAATAAGTTGATAAGAAAGAGCTTGCATATCTTGTGCATGTTGGCGCAAAATATCCGAAAATTTTGCTGTTCCTTCATTTGCCCAGTTTCTACGTTTGTCTTCTTCTGCGTTTTGTTTTAGATCATCTCGCATCTCTAAAAGTGCATATCCTAGAGTATCTTTTTTGCTTCGTACCTCAAAATCTTCATCAAAATTTCCTTTTCCCACTTGAGTCGCAAATTCTGTGATATGCTCTAGTCCTTGTGAAAAACGACTTAAATCTTGAATCAGATTACCAACTTCATCATGAGAACGAGCCAAAAGGGTACGAGAAATATCCCCTGCTGCCAAACGATTGATAAGCTGACGAATTTTTAGAAGTGGATGTAAAGAAGTCGTGACAACAAACCAATAACCCAAACCAATACCGATAGCATTAATTAAAAAAAGAGCAACCATCCAATAACGTAAACGAATTTGATCGTAATATAAACGAGTAGAGAGAGAGTTTTCTAAATTTTTGTTGAGTAAAATAAGTTTTTCAGCATTACGGATAATGAAATTTACATCTGGAGCAATATTTCCATTCAAAACATTGTCAAACTGATATTCCATTTTTCTATAATTAATGGAAAGAGCTGTATTTGCTGTATTATCATCAAAGGAAAGTGATAAATCTCCCAAGTCATCTAACCCTCCATCTAAGCCACCTAAATCTCCCAAAGAAAATAAATTTTCTTCTGCTGGAAGTTGATTAATTAAACTACTTTTACTTTCTGGAATATAGTAAACAAGAACGCTGTCGTGATGTAACTGACTTGTTGTTCTTATTTTGGTAAATCGTTTGTCAAATTCTTTCCAAAGACGTTGAAAGGAAACTAATTGATTATTAATTTCTTCAGAAATAGGTTTTACTTCAATTTCTTCATCAAAGCGAGCTTTGTATATTCCTCCATTTTGAAGAATGTCTAAATTCGAATTAATAGAACTTACTCGGTTGCTAAGGTCGTTTAGGTCAGTTTGTTGATTACCATCTACAACATTTCTTAGATAAAAAATAGCTTGCTGAATTGACATTCCATTGCGCTGTGCAATATCTAATTTTGTTCCATCATCTAAAATATTATTATCTAACTTAAAAACTAAAAAGTAGTGAAGCAAAAGCATCACAAACAGTCCTGAAAACAGAATGGCTAATTTTTGACTAATTTTTAGATGTTTGATATTCATAAATTAAAAGAAATTCCAAGACCCTAAGGGTTTTTAAAACCCTTAGGGTCTAAAAAACTTATAACGAAACTAAAAGATACAAAAAGAATTTAGTAGTTTTCAATTTTCGGAAAATAAATTTCATAAAAAAAATCTATCAAACATCAAAAATCATTTCTTGTTGTAGTCTTAGTAGTCTTTAAAAAGCATTTTTGATAAATTACACTAAAAAATTCCTATAAATCACAGTTTTTGCTTACTTTCACTTAATTATTTTAATCAAAGACTTTCAAAAAAAGAAAATTACATACGCTTTTGTTGGTATTTTAGTGATAGAATCACCAACAAATACAAAGATTTTTTATAGTATTATGATTTGGAACAACGATTTAGGCATTCTTGAAACCGTATTTATTCTTGTTTTTTTACTTTTATACGGTCTTTATATTTTCAGAACACACAAAAAAGCAAAGTATCTCCGTACTTCTTCCAAATATGTTTGGTTGAAATTTGTGTTGCGAGGAAGCTATTTTATTTTGCTTATTTTAGCTCTACTTGGACCTTCTTTTGGAGAAACCAAACAGGATGTGAAAAGTGTAGGAAAAGATATTTTTTATCTTGTAGATTTATCTCGCTCAATGGATGCTATAGATATTCAGCCTTCAAGAATGGAGCGTATCAAGCACGAACTTAAAGGAATTACGGCAGCTTTTCCATCTGACCGACAAGGAATTATCATTTTTTCATCAGAAGCATTTCTTCAATGTCCTCTTACAAGTGACCAAAGTGCATTGCGATTGATTTTGGAATCTCTAAATACTGGACTTGTGCCAAGTGGAGGAACTGACTTTGCACCACCTTTGAAAATGGCTTTAGAGAAGTTTGCCAACGATAAAGAAACCAAAACGAATTCAAAAATTATCATTATGATAAGCGATGGAGAAGATTTTGGAGAAGAAACAGGCGATGCCATCGATGAAATTGAAGATTTGGGAATCAAACTTTTTGCTTTAGGAATTGGAACAGAACAAGGTGGAAAAATACCTTCTGGAAGTGGATTCAAAAAAGACCAACGCAATGGAGAAACAATTATTACAAAACTAAATCCAGAAGACTTGAAAGATTTAGCTAATCAAACAGGAGGAAAATATTTTGAAATTGGAGAAACTCAAAACGATGTGCAACGTCTAATAAATTCAATTCAATCTATTCAAGGCGAAGTAAGAGGAGTAAAACAAATTGATACAAAGACAAATAAATATTATTATTTCCTCTATGCAGCTCTATTTTTGGCAATTATTGATGTTTTATTTACTATAAAAGTGATTAAGATTTAATAAGAAAATAAATAATTTGTGAACATATTCCTATAAAACCATAATAATATATGAATACGTTCCTATAAAAGTATAGTAATTTGTGAATACATTCTTTTTTTATTATATTTATAGTATGATTGAAAGACTGATAAAAAAACAAGTTATAAGTAAAATAGGAAAGGGAAAGGCTATTATAATAGTAGGTCCCCGTCAAGTAGGAAAGACAACTTTTATTTTGGAACAACTAAAAGGTTTGGATTATCAATTCTTTGATGGAGATGACCCAACTGTTCGATCTATTCTTGATACTCCTAATACAGAAAAAATTAAGAATCTGATTGGAGGAAAAAAAATAGTTTTTATAGATGAAGCTCAACGCATCAAAGGAATAGGTCTGACCCTCAAGATTATTATAGATCAATTTAAAGATGTCCAATTATGGATTAGTGGTTCGTCGTCTTTTACTCTTTTCAATGAACTAAGTGAACCTTTGACAGGAAGAAAATGGGAATATGAACTATTTCCGATTAGTTGGGAAGAGTACCAAAATAATGTAGGCTATTTGAAAGCAGAACAACAATTAGAAAACAGGCTCATTTATGGGTTTTATCCAGATGTGATTAATAATGAGGGAGAAGAAAGAGAGATTTTGAAAAATCTAGTCGATAGTTATTTGTATAGAGATGTTCTTTCTTATGCAGAAATAAGAAAACCAGAGGTATTAGAAAAATTGGTTCAGGCTTTAGCTTTACAGATAGGCAGCGAAGTGAATTATAATGAATTGAGCCAACTTATTGGGGTAGATAGAAATACAATTCAGAGATATATTGAGATTTTGGAAAAGGGATATGTTATATTTAGGTTGGGAAGTTATAGCAATAATGTGCGAAACGAACTAAAAAAGAGTAAGAAAATTTATTTTTATGATAATGGAATTAGAAACATGATTATAGGAAATTTTACAGATTTGAGTTTGCGTACAGATATAGGTGCTTTATGGGAAAATTTTCTAATTTCGGAAAGAATGAAACAAAACAAATACAAACTTACTTTATCACAACCTTATTTTTGGCGAACAACTCAACAACAAGAAATTGATTATGTAGAAAATATGAATCAAAAATTATATGGCTATGAGTTTAAATGGAATCCAAAAAAGAAAGTAAACTTACCCAAAACATTCATTGAAAAATATAACGCAGAAGAAAAACTAATAAATAGAGATAATTTTAGAGAATTTGTAATTATTTAACTGACATTGTAACACTTTATAAAAGATAAATTACAACCAAATTTTATTCTGTGTAAATATTTATTTTTCTGTATATTGTAAACACTATTAGTTCTTTTTTGAATTGGTGGTGTTTTTTATGTTTGATTGTTTTTTTTACATAAGTCGAATAAAAAAAAGGAAGTCCAAATTTATGAACTCCCTTCTACAGGTCTTGTATTTAGTTACGTTTCAACGAATGAAAGAGGCTTTACTAAATCTGTATGACACAAAAATACAAATAAATTTCAATAAGTAATTAGGCAGACAGGGCATGTTCATAAAAATCTTTTATGTTCAAAGAGGTGATATACATTTCGTTCTTTGTAGGCTAATTCTTCTCTGAGTACTGTGAGATTTTCTACTTTTTGCACTTCCAATAGGTTTGTAGCTAGTGTTATACAAACAGCTATAAACCTACTTTGGTTTTCATTTCTAGTTATCAAATTGTCTTCTCCCATTTGTTTATCTCTTGTATTATGATGTACTTCTATTGTCCAATGCTCTCTTATAGCCATAAATAATTCTAGGAAATTAATTTGGTTGAGAGGTAAATTGGTTACCCAGTAACTTTTTTCTTTACTTTTTTTCTGTGTTTTTGTAATTTTTCTTTCTCTTTCTACTACTATCAGGGTTTTGACTTTCGTTTCTTTCCAACGTTTGGGTAATGATTCTGTATTCATTTCATATCCAAAACCGATTCGTATTTCTTCTCTTCCATGCGCTTTTTGGTAGGCTTCTTTTTTATAAGAAGTAGTTAAATTATCGTCAATATGTTTACAATCTTCTAAAAGAAGTTTTTGATTTGCCTTTACTTGCATCAAATAAATACCTCCTTTTTTTGCTATTAAAGCAGGTAATTCACTACTCAAATGAAGAGCATCTAACGTATATTTACCTAATAAGTAATCGTAGGAGTTAAAATAATGAGATACAACAGTCTTTTCCGAGTCTTTACTTCCATTGTACCACCCTACAATACTACTTTGTTTAGTTGAATGAGAAGTACGAGAAACTACATTTTGACCTCGTTTTTCTCCTGCTACATCATCAATACTACCACGAAGTTCTTTTCCATCTATGGCGTACCATTCTAAAGCATCTTTATAAATATATTGATGAAAGAAGGTTTCATTAATTGCATTAAAACCTTGATAATCAACTTTTTTTAGAATACGTTGAAGTTGAGTATAAGAAATACACGAAGAAACTTCTATATCTAAATCTTGAGCTACTTCTTTATAAGAACGGCACATAGAACGATGAATATAGGCGACTGTCAGTTTTTTATCAGAGCGTAAAATACAAAGCATAAACAGAACAATGACAAATGCTAAAGAATGCTGTTTTCCACGGTTATCTCGGTGGTCTAAAAGACAAGTTTGTACTTCTTGATAATACTTTGTAAATTCGTTTTTTGGGGAGTATGCATAGTTTTATATTTTGTAGGTTAGAATTACAAAAATAGAAAATTTAGCAAACACCCCTTTTTTTTGGACATTATTTTTTATGAACATGCCCTGATTAGGCAGAGTACTTATCTTAATTTCAAGAGAATGAATAATGAACAAATAGAAGCCAAAATAACAGAACTTATTATCTTAAACATATCTGTAGAAGAAATTAAGAGCGAACTAAATTTAAGTTCAGATATGTGGAATAACCGTAGTGCATCAGTATATAACAACGCTCTTAGGAAAGCTATAGAGGAGAGAAATAATATGGAAAAACTAAAGCATATTTCTGTCTCTCCAAATGACACCCTATCAAAAATAATGTCTATTAATTGGACATTATCAGAATATGCTTTATCTCTTCCCTCCATCATAACAGAAGCTGATGTTAAACTTTTTTCTAATCTTACAGATGAGTTACCTATTTCTAAATCTATTATTAGTGTAATACTGAATGAGATAGAAAAAATAATTTTACGACCTAACGTGAGAGTTATATATAGGGGAGGGAGGTTTGAAAAATTTGAACCTTTTAAAGTATTTTTAGACTTGATAGATACAGCAGTTGTTTCATATTATAGGAAAGATTATACTAGTTGCTTTCTCACCTTAGTTCCAATAATAGAAGGTGTTATTCTACGTTGGATGAACTACGATTTTTCTAGTAAAAAACCTCCATTTGAAAAAATCAAAAAGTTTTTTCAAGCTTCGCATGGAAGACAACCTATTCCTTATAATATTCAATTTCATAAAATTTATTGTAATACTTGTAGCAGAATTTTAATAAATCATTTCTATAAAAATACTAGGGATGGTACTCCTTATGACTATTTTTCTCGTCATATTCCTTCTCATATGTTGAGGGAGAAAGGCTTTGATACAAGAGAAAATTGCATTAGAATCTTTATTTTGTTGGATAATATGGCAGAAATATACTGTTATGAATCAAGAAAATGTGATGGTATGTTTCAAATAGATAATGAAGAAGGTTACATAGAAAACCATTTAAAGATTTTGACTACAAAACTTATAGAACCAAACTATTCTTCTATGTTTGTAGAGCATTTGAAGGAGCAAAATATTCTAGATGAATTAAAGAATCTGTGAAATTTTAGTTATATTGAACATAGTGTTTTAACTATGATTTATCATTTTACAAGTCTTAGAGTTGCATTTTGAAATGTAAAAAACAGAGTAGAAATAGAAAAAGGTTTAGGTAGTAATTTGAATTTTTATTACTTCTTTTTTGTATATTTGAAAACACTACACTATTTATTTTCTTTAGACTAATGCTATTTATAGAAAAAAGTGATATTTAAATTAAATACACAAATTATATTTTCAAATAATGCTGTTTTAAAAGCAACTTTTTTTATACTAAAAAACTACAACATGCCATATCCAATTTTTTCAAAAGCAGATATTAATGCTACTAACTCAAAACATGGAGATTCTAATGTTTCAGAATTTCTTAGTTATTTATCAGAACTAGTAGAATATGAATATGTTGAACATCCTACAGCATTAGGAATTATTAAACAGGTTAATGACAAAGGGACTGAATCTCTGACTGATAACCAAGCTCAGTCATTAGAAATTGTAATGAAGGAATACGGTCAGAAAGACTGTGAAAAGTGTGGAAATGACATACCTTGGAATGAATTAATTGCAGCTATAGATAATGGAGGTTATTGTAATTTTTGTGAACATCAAAATGAACAAGATGATTAAAGTCTTTCTGATGTTCCTCGCTCAATAAGCTTTGGTTCTGCATTGCCTGTATTTTTAGTTTCTATTTTAGATTTTCCAGCCAAAATTTATCTCCCAAAAACCAAAAAATCCTCACTCCAATTAAAAATCGGAATAAGGATTTTTCATAAATTTGCTTCCCAATGTGTAAAAAAAAGAGGTTTGTTTTACACGAGTAAATATTTATCTTAAAACCTACCTCCCAAAAACCAACTTCTGACATTCTTTATCCAATGTTCTGTAAAGCGTAAAAAGGCTTGTTTGTTCTGAATAAAAAAGTGCAATGGTTGTATTACTTTGTATTGTTTTTCCTCCTACCATTGTTCCGTTGGTGTAATACAAATAGGTTTTTTGTGCGTGCATATCCGTAACAGCAATGACTTCTATACTTGCTCCAAAATTGAAATATTGAATCAGTTTTGTACCATCATTATCATAAGTTTTGCTGAATAATAACTCTTCTTCTGACGAATAAAGAGTTAGCTTTTTACTATCCTGTCTTGCAATTACAAAGTTTTGTTCACGCTGTTTATCGGCTGCTAGTGTGAAAATTGCGCCTTGCTCTCCTCTTTCGAAAAACTTTCTATCCATTATTTTTCCTTCCAAATTAAAACGAATCAGTTCGCCAGCTTCGGTAAGCATACTTATTTCAGTGGTGGCAAGTGTATTTCCATAATCAACATGAAAGTCATTGGTAATATCAGAATTGAAATTGAGTGGAAAATTAGAATAACTCTGAGAATTTCGTTTCAGTAAATTGACAATTCCATTTTGTTCAATCGCAATCATGGCATCTCTACTACCTGCTCTTACGTGTTCTAATGGAGCAGAAAGAGCCATCCCTAATTTACGAGGCTGCCAACCAGGGAGACTTTTCCCTGTTTTATCATACAAATAAACATTTCCCTGACTTGTAGCTACTCCAATTCTATAGTTTTTTGAGTTGTCATAATCAATTACAGAAAGATGCGTAATAAATGTATTTTCTGGAAAAGAAATTGGAAATCCAGAAACGCTTCTTCCCAAACGGTCAATCAAATAGACCTTTGTAGGAGTGGCAATCAAATATTGTAATTTTCCATTTTTATAGGCATCAATTTGATAGACTTGTGGGCGCATTGTTCCATTGAGATAATAATTCCAAAGTATTTTTCCCTCTTTCGAAACCAAATACAACATATCTTTATCATCTTGAACCAATACTTCCTGACTTCTATCCAAATGGTTTCTGACCAAATAAGGAGGACTTTCCAATCGACTTTTAAAGACTGTTTTGGCTTCTTCTTTCTTGCTTTGAGCGACTAATTCAGCCGTTTTTTGTTGTTGAAAAATAATTGAACTTGCAAAACGCTTTTCTTCTCCTTCTGCTTGCCACGCCAAAAACTCTACTTTCAAAAGGTCGTATTTATAGGCTTCAAATGTTTTTTGCCATTCAGGAGAAACATTTGTCATCAGCCAGTTCCAAGAGCGAGGTAAGTCTACAATTACACTAACTGTCGAACGAGTTCCTATTTGTTCAAAAAACTGTCTTTGTCTTACCAATTTTCCCCAAACTCGTTCATTTTTGTAGTCATCGATAAGTTTTTGAATTGCTTGAAAACTGCTTCCAACAACAATATATTTGCTTTCCAAAACTGTAAAATAAGACTGAGAAAATCCACTAAATCCTTCTCCAAACATTTTTTTAGGAAAATCAGCTACTTCAATACGTGTAATAGGCAATTCTTCATAAATCTCTGTCAGAGGTTTGGTTTCTGATTCTGTTCCGTCTTCACTTTTTACTTCTATACGAGAGTTTTCAGCAAGTTGAGTCAATAATGCAACTGCTTTTTGTTTGTATTTTTCAGTTTGCCCATCTTCGGATTTTATTTTTAGGAAGGCTAATTTTTCTGGGTTTTTTCTATTCTCAGGCATTTCCAAGACTGCAACAGCAATTTCATTTCCTAGATTATCCAAAAAGCGAGTTGGTGAAAAGCTATAATTATCTATAAGCGTTTCTTTTGCTTCAATCTGTTTTGGCAAATATTCCCTTCTATAATCTTCTAAGTCATGAAAATAGCTTTGAGGATCAGAAAGACCAATTCGATATAAAAGAGCCGTTTCTTGTGGAATGAACTGCTGTAAATCAATAAAATCAATCGATTTCTGACTTTCTAAAATAGATAAATAATCTCTTTCTGAACCTTCTTCCTGTGTCAAAATATAGCCATTGAGTAAAAGCAGATGTTCTTTCAAGGAGACATCAAGCATTGCTGATTTTGCCCAGTTCTCAAAACTAGAAAGCAAAGCTGTATTTTCTTCTTCTGTGAAAAGAGAAAAAAGTTTTGGGATTTGTGAAGCTGAAACATATAAATTTGCATCATCATCTTCAATTTTTGTGAGTTTTAAAAGGTCTTTGTTTTCCTTAAAAAAGGGCGTTGCTTCACTATTTGCTATTTTTCTGACAGCATCTTCTACCAAAAAAGGCGTATAACTTCCAATAAAAAAGTTTTTATAAATGACATAAGTAAAAATAACACTTTGAGTTTCATTTTTTCGGTTTGAATTTTTTCTAGCTTTTATTTCTCCATTTTCATCTGTTGTTTCATATTCATATTTCAGCTCATGAACAGTAATATCATTATACAATCTTTCTGAATGCGTAAAAGGGACTTTTTCTTTTAGTTTTTTACTCAGACTATTTATAATTCTTGACTGTAAAGACATGGGAACAAAAAACATAACATCGGCACTTGTTCGTGAAGTTTGATGCAATGAAACATAAATTTTTCGTCCTTTTAGATAGTTCATAATATCCAAAGAATCTCTACCAATACTATCTAAAACGGTTTTGCGTGAATGATAGGCTTGCAAGTAAGGCAAATTTCTAAAGGGTTGCCAAAAAGGAAGAGAGTCTATTTTTTCTCTCATACGTTGTGCTTCAGTTGTTTCTAAAACCAAAATGGCATCATTAGGCACAAGTTCCCATACAGAAGCCTCTCTATTATTATCCCAAATGACAAAAGAGATGGCAAGGACAAGCAAAACTCCTAAAAGCCCAGCAATCCCTAAAGTATATTTTTCTTTTTGAGAACGAATTTTCCATTGATTTTCTAACCACACACGAAAGCGCAAAAAACGCATTTTCCATTTTGTCATAAAACTATCATTTAGTAGCTGATATGCTCTGACACTTTAGTGTCAGCTACAGTAATTCTTAAACAAAAAAACTACTTTCTTTTGATAAAAGAAAGTAGTTTTTAGTATTTTATAAAAATAGCATATTAAATTGTTTATCACAATCTAATTTCTTTTTATTTTCTGAAATTCTTTACAGCGTAATTCCCATAAAAGACATGAAAGCAAGTCCCATAAGTCCTGTAATGATAAATGTGATACCAAGACCACGCAAAGGCGCAGGAACATTTGAATATCTCATTTTCTCACGAATAGCTGCAAGTGCAATGATAGCAATCCACCAACCTACACCAGAACCAATACCATACACAACAGATTGAGCAAGGTCATATTCTTTCTGAACCATAAAGAGTGACCCCCCCAAAATAGCACAGTTTACAGCGATTAGTGGCAAGAAAATACCTAATGCACCATATAAAGCAGGAGAAAAACGTTCAATAACCATTTCTACAAGCTGTACAATAGAAGCAATTACAGCAATAAAGGTAATGAACTGTAAGAAACTCAAATCTACTTTTGCAAATTCTTCACCTAAAACTGGAGCTAAAGCACCTTCTTTAAGTAAATATTCTTGAATCAAATAGTTAGCAGGACACGTTACGCCCAAAACAAAAACTACTGCAAGACCAAGTCCCATAGCTGTTGATACTTTCTTAGAAACGGCTAGATACGAACACATTCCCAAAAAGTAAGCAAAGACCATGTTTTCGATAAAAACCGAACGAATAAATATATTGATTAAATCCATTTTTAGTAATTGATGAATTGTTGGTTTAAAACACAACAACGACAAGATTTTATTTTATAAAAAATTTAAAGCAATAAATTAATGGTCTTCTACATAACCATTGAAATAACGTTGTACCCAAATGATAATACCAATAACGATAAATGCACCAACTGGATTAGTCATAAGTCCATTATTAGGAATACTTACTCCCAATGCTTCATTCAAAGGAGCTATAATTGGAATATCTAGTAATGTTCCAGAACCAAAAAGCTCTCTAAAAAAGGCAACTACTAAAATAACCCAAGCATAACCTAAGCCACTTCCTAAGCCATCAAGAGCTGAATCATATGGTTTGTTACCCATTGCAAAGGCTTCCAAACGTCCCATAATAATACAGTTTGTAATGATAAGACCTACATAAACCCCAACAATTTTGGCAAGGTCATAAAAATAGGCTTTCAAAACTTGGTCTACCAAAATTACAAGCATTGCGACAATAGCAAGCTGTGCAATAATACGGATACGCCCTGGAATTACATTGCGTAAAAGCGATACAATAACGTTTGAACCAATTACTACAATCATTACAGCTGTTGCCATAACAAGAGTAGGAGCAATTTTGGCAGTAACGGCAAGAGCCGAACAAATACCCAAAACTTGTACTGTAATTGGATTCGAATCGTCTAATGGATCTGCTACCAAACGACGACGGCGTTTTGAGAATAAATCTTCCGATTTTTTCTTTACTACGGTAGCCTCCATAGATTTAGCTGTTTCTGTTGCCATAGAATGTTATAGTTGCATTTATTGAAATACATTCAATAAATTTATAGTATTTTAATTAAATCTAAATTTTCTGTTTTTTAATCTATTTTACTAGAGCGACTTCTTTTAAGGAAGAGGCATTATAAGCAGATTTTTTTACTTTTTGCATATAATTTTCATACAAAGTGAAATAGTTTTTCAACATGTCATTAACACCACGTCCTGTGATAGTTGCTCCTGACATTCCATCTACTTTGTAGCCTTCTAAAGAACCTGGTTCTACGTTTCCTTCACCTTTAATCATTTCGATGCCTAGTTCACCTTTGTCATTATAAATAGTTTTTCCTGCATAACGACTTTCAATATCATCATCAGCAATACGTGCGCCTAGTCCTGGAGTTTCTCCTTTATGGTCAAATACTGCACCTTTTACAGTTTTCATATCTGGCTCAAGAGCAATATAGCCCCAAATATTATCCCAAAGACCATTTCCATAAACAGGTAAAATATAAGCAGTTACTTTTCCTGCGTTATCTTTAAATTTGAAGACAGGAAGAATTTTTTCAGCTTTATCCTTCTTCTTAAATTCTTTACGGATACTTACTTTTTCAGGAATAATTTGTTCGCCATCCTCATTTACTTTCTTCTCATCACCATTTACATCTACTGCAATAGATTCGATGTGTTTTGCGTAATAGGCATTTACTTGTTCGCCTGTTTCGCCAACCTCTGAAAGTGGAACGATAGCACTCAAAATTTGTTTCTGAGTATCTAAGTTTACGGCTTGTGTCTGTGATTCTTTTAAGAATTCTTTAGCGAAGCCGAGTGTTGCAGCAATAACGACGATCATTATTACTGCAAAGGTTATGATGTATGCGTTTGATTCTTTAGACATGGATTCTTTTTAATCTACGGTTTTTATTAGCTTGAATTACATAAAAATCTATCAGAGGAGCAAAGACATTCATAAGAAGAATGGCAAGCATAATTCCTTCTGGATAAGCAGGGTTAAATACACGGATAAGAACAGTAAGAAGTCCTATAAAAAATCCATAGACCCATTTTCCTGTTTCTGTTTGTGCAGCTGATACTGGGTCAGTTGCCATAAAGACAATTCCGAAGGCAAAACCACCCATAATTAAGTGATAATGAGGCATCATTTGCATAAAAGGAGTAGAACCAGCAAGGTTAAAGATAAGTCCCATAACCAAAGCTCCAACTACACCACTTACCATAATTTTCCAGCTTGCTACACCAGCAACGATAAGAATAATTGCTCCCAAAAGAGCCATTAAAGCAGATGTTTCTCCAATAGACCCAGGAATTACACCGATAAGCATATTATTGAAACTAAATAAACTTTCTGCACCTGCCCAGCCACTTGTAGCTGACTGCAAAGCTGTATCAACACTTGTTCCAACTGGAGCTTCTGCTGCAATAGATAATGCTGTTGCACCTGTGTAACCATCAACAGCATTTTTTGCTCCACCTTCTCCCAAATATGTCCAAACCGTACCTGAAATATCAGTAGGATAAGCAAAATAAAGAAAAGCACGAGCTGTAAGAGCTACATTCAAAATGTTCATTCCTGTACCTCCAAAGGCTTCTTTTGCAATCACAACTGCAAAAACAGTAGCTAAAGCAACTTGCCAAAGAGGAATATCAGGTGGCATAACGAGTGGAATAAGTAGTCCTGTTACTAAAAATCCTTCATTGATAGGGTGTTTTCGAATTATTCCAAAAATAACTTCGACAATACCACCAGCCGTATAGGCTACAATAACAATAGGCAATACTTGAATAGTACCTACCATTATAATATCTAAAAGAGCAGCATCAGGATTTCCTGTTGCTAAGAAATGTTGATAGCCTACATTCCAAATACCAAATAAAAGAGCAGGAACCATAGCGATAACTACTGTCATCATCATACGTTTCAAGTCGATGGCATCACGAATATGTGCGCCTTTCGCAGGAGTTGTGGTAGGAGGAGTAAAGGCAAACGACTCACCAGCTTCAAAAAGGTAGTAAAACTTTTCAAGTTTTCCTCCTTTTTCAAACATTGGTTTTTGTTTTTCTAAAATATCATGTAAGAACTTCATACTTACGAATTTATAAGGTATAAATTAACCAAATTAGTTGTTTATTTTAATTAGTCTGAAAATTAATTCAAACTTTATATATCAGTTACGAAATTGCTAAGTTTTCTAGCCTTCACGTAAAAGTTGAATTCCCTGACGAACAATGTTTTGAATACGGTGTTTAGAAACATCTACAAATTCGCAAAGAGCTACATCCTCTTCAATCACTTCATAAATACCCAAACTTTCCATTCCATCATAATCTTCTGCCATAATAGATTTTACAAGTTGTAGAGGAAGAATATCCATCGGAACTACTTGTTCCATTACACCTGTCTCTACAAAAGCTCTTTCTTCTCCATTCAAACTTGTATCAATAACACGTTCTTTTTTAGGATTTAGGAAAGATAAAAGACCTAAGGCACGGTGGAAACTCAAACGAGAAGTAGGAGCAAGCCAACCATCACTTAAAAAGAAACGTGGTCTGTCACCTTCTGGAAGAACAGTAACTATATTATCATAAAAGCCAATATAACTGTCTTTTTCAATAGCTGTTCCTGTCAAAATATTTCCAGAAATAACTCTTACATGGTCTTGTTTGAGATTATTCTTTAAGAATTTACCTACCTTAGCACCAATATAAGTTTCATAATATTGTGGAGTTGTTACTTCTGAGCCTACAACAGCAATTTTTTTAGAAGCATCATAACGCCCATCTAAAAATAATTTTCCCATTTGGATAACTCCATAAGGCGCAATAGTCCAAACAACCTCCCCTCTATTAATAGGGTCAATATGATGAATCTGAACTCCTACATTTCCTGCTGGGTGAGGTCCTGAAATAGTATGTTGTTCCACATTACGTACATTTTGGAAGATAGCTGAAACTTCAGCATTTCCATTTGTAGTAAGGTGAATAGGTACATCAACCATTTTCTTTAGTGCATCAATACCTGCTTGAAAATATTGTCCTTCATTTTTATAAAGGAAGTCATAATCAGGAGCTAAAGGGTTTGAGTCAAAAGCAGAAATAAAAATAGCACGAGGAGTTTCATCAGGATTAGCAACAATGCCATAAGGACGTTGAATAATGTTTATCCAAGCACCACTTTTTAAAAGTGATTCTTTTACGTCTTCTCCTTTCAGATTTGCCATATCAGATACGCTATACTTGGTAAAGTTTTCGTATTCGATTTGCTTATCTGCCAAAATCTTGATTTCTAAGAGTTTACGTTTGTCTCCACGCTTTACTTCTACCACTTCACCACTTACAGGTGAGGTATAAAGAGCCTTTTCTAATTGTTTATCAAAGAAAAGAGGTGTTCCAGCTTTTACTACGTCGCCTTCACGTACTACTACTTTTGGGCGATGCATACCTACAAAATCGGTAGGTTTTATGGCAAATGTTTCGGATTGCTCGGCAGCTCCTAATTGCAAGGCAGCTTTGCCTGCAAGGTTTATGTCGAATCCTTTACGAGTTTTTATGTTCATTGTGCTTGGCTGATACCTAATGATTCATATATTTTTAATCTTATGCAAATCTAAATAAGTTTGCAAAATAATTGAGGGCAAAATTAAAAAATATCTAAAGACTTTACACGTATAAATTTAATTTTATTCGATAAAAGTAAAGATAATTTTAAGAAATGCCATGTTTTTTCTGAAATAGTTCCTAAAAACCACTAAAAATCAAATTAGAATTCGATAAAAAGCTATTTTCGACTTACAAATCAATGTAAAGGAAATTTGTTTTGAGAAATTTTGAAAAGTCTATGGCTTTACATTTTGTATGAAGAATTTCGTATCAATAGAAAATAGTTTTATTTCCAAAATTCCCACCATTTTTTTCGATACGTATTTATCTTATTGTCTCTTAGCCATTTTTCTTGTTGATATTCTAAAGTCCCATTATCTTCATAGCAATTCCAGTGATTAAATGACTCTTCAGCAAGCCCAGTTTTAATGACTCTATCTTTATACATCATTGCACCTGCCCCATGTTCTTCATCCCAGCTACACCCTAACTCAAACCCATAATAATCAAAGCCATTCTTTTCGCTATCCATTATATGCAAGAATGAAACACCAACATAATTTTTATAATCTTCTATCACATTAATTTCGGGCATTAATTCTTCATAGATATCTTTAGTGTTCGAATAATCATCTAAAAGACTATTTAACAAAGAATCTCTAACTAATTCAGAATTTTCATTCAAATATTTAATTGCATTGAACTGTGCCTGAGATAAAAGATATTTTTGATTAGTTATTACACCAACTATATGTGCTTTAATTATTCCATCAGAAGATTCTTCAGAATCTATTGAACTATAAGTTCTATTTCTAGCTTGAAATCCATTCCACGCAGGTAAATTGATCCATCCATCATGATCTTCTTTGATTATTGTATTTGTTTGAATTTCTGAAATATTTTGCGTATTCATTTTCTAAAAGTGTTGTTTGTGTTTTATATTTTATCGCCTCTTCTACTAAAAATCTCTCCATTTTCAATTTCCAAAGAAGACTCTATATTATTATGATATAATTTTCCTGTTCCTAATCCTTGTGGAAGTGTAGGATTATAATTGGCTACAAATTGTGAAATGGCATTCAATCCAATATTCGATTCTAAAGCTGAGGTAATCCACCAATCTATATTTCTTTCTTTACAGAGTTCTATCCATTCAGCCGTTTTTTGTAGTCCTCCTAATAAGGTAGGTTTGAAAATTAGAAATTGAGGTTTGATATAATCTAACATTTGCTTTTTGTCTTCCAAATTTACCAAAGGAATGAGTTCTTCATCAAGAGCAATGGGTAAAGGAGTTTCTGCACAAAGTCGTCTCATTTCATACCATTGATTTGCCATAATTGGTTGTTCGATAGAATGAATGGCATAATTTGATAGAACTTCTAATTTTTTTAGAGCTTCATTAGCAGGAAAAGCCCCATTTGCATCTACACGAATTGTAATTTGATTTTCATCAAAACGTTTTCTAATGGATTCTAATAATTTACATTCTTTTTCAAAATTTATTGCACCAATCTTTAATTTTATACAAGAAAATCCTTGTTCTAGTTTTTCTTCTAATTGACTTTGCATAAATTCAAAATCTCCCATCCAAACCAATCCATTAATAGGAATAGGTTTTTGATTGAGTGAAAAATCATTTTTATAAATAATACGTTTTCCATTATTTTCTAAATCTAAAAAAGCAGTTTCGAAACCAAAACGAACAGCAGGAAGAGAATCAGGAATTAAAGCAAAAATATCTGAAAGTGATTTTATAGAAGCCTTTTCTATTCGTTTACAGACATCAATAATTATATTTTCAAGGTTAGGTAGAAAATCTATACTTAATCCAGAAAGAGGCGATATTTCACCTGTTCCAATAATTTTATTATTATCCTTTTTTGATAAATAGATAAAATAGGTATCTCTTTCAGTCATTGTGCCACGAGAAGTGCCAGCTACAAAACGAAATTTTAAACGATGTTTTTTATAAGATGCAGAATACATAAATTAAGAGGTTGGAAGTGAAAGTAGTGAGAGCTTTACACAAAATTAAAATTACTTTTGATTAGATTATTAGATGAAATTACTATTTTTGAGGTCAAGAGTATAAAAAAACATTTTTTAATATGTAATTCTCTTAGAAGTTTTGTAATATTGGAAAGTAAATCAAATCTCTTTGTTTAAATAATTTGTCAAAAATTCCTTTACAATACTGAAGGTTTTACAATAAAATGAATAGAATTAGCTTTTCTATAGTATATAAAGTAAAGCGACTCATTTCTCAAAAAACTACTTAAACCCAATCCCAAAACCCTTATGAGTCAAAGCAAAACAGACTTAGCACGTATACAAAGTGTTTTGGAGTCTATGTATGAAATCGAAAGTTATGTAAAAGGAGCTTCTCATGAAGATTTTCTAAACAATTCGATGATGCGTATTGCGACCGTAAAGCAACTGGAAATTATTGGATTGATTGTAGAAAAAGTTTCTGATGACTTGAAAGATGATTATCCACAGTTACATTGGGAAGCTATTGAAAAGTTACATAAAGTGCTAGTACATGAATATTTAGGAATTAACTTCGAACTTGTGTGGGTAACGGCTCGTAAAGAAATTCCTGTTTTGAAAAAACAATTCGAACTTATTTTATCACAAATAGGTTGAAATAATTAAGTAATAGATACTCTTTCAACATAAAACAGAGGTTTTTAGAAAAAGGTAGAAAAAAATATTTTTTTAATAAGTCATTGTTTATCAATAAAATAACTCTGAAGAAGATTAGCTCTGAGAAAAAAACAAGAAAAAAATAAAAAAAAGTTAGTCTGACTATTGTGTAATTTAAAAAAACGTTTTACCTTTGCATCAGCAAATGAGAAAAACAAGTCATCAAAAAGAAAGAAGACAAGTTTTAAAAACAAAAAAGTTTAAAGCTCATTTAAAAATAACCATAATTTGTTTTGTTATTTAAATAAAGTTTTCATACCTTTGCAAAACATTATTTAAACATAATGAAGCCAGTTTAAATTCCTTCTTAGCTCAGCTGGTTAGAGCATCTGACTGTTAATCAGAGGGTCCTTGGTTCGAGCCCAAGAGAAGGAGCAAAATCTTAACAGGATATTATTAGATTACTATTTTTTATTTTCTAGTAGTTCTGATACTTTGAGATTTTCATAATTGAAAGATAGAAAAAAGCCTTTACAGATTTGTAAGGGCTTTTTTTATGTCCTTTTTGGCGTAAAATTACGTAAAATAAAGTTAGTCATTCTACATTTGAAACAAGAATAGAAAAATAGAGTTGATAAAATTATGAAACTACCTATTTATTTTATTATTACTTTACTTTTTCTACTTCTATCTTGTAAATTTATGGATAACAAAACTGATTTGCTTGCTAATTATAAATGGAAAAATCGTATTCTTGTTATTTTCTCTGATTCTAAAGACAATTCATTATTTCAAAAACAACTACAGCTTTTTGCTGACAATAAAGAAGAGTTGAAAGAACGAGACTTGATTATTTTTCAAGTTTTTAAAGAAGAAGATACAGAAAAAGGAATTACACCTCATCAAAAATCCATTTCTAGCTTTGATATTGAACAGTTAAAAAAACGATTTGATTTTTCTTTTGGAGAAGATAAAAATAAATTTACAGTTGTCTTAGTAGGAAAAGATGGAGAAACAAAGTTAAAAACAGAAAACGAAATCTTGACTTTAGAAAAACTCTTCGGAACTATTGATGCCATGCCGATGCGACAAAGTGAAATGAAAAAAGGTAAAAATTGAAAATTGATTATACTAGAAACGAAATTCGGATTTAGAGCGATTTTATAATACCTTTACAGACTATTTAGTAAAAAAGAAATATTTTTTTATAAAATCTTTCAAAAAATGAAATTAGAAACTATAATCTCAAAAATTTCTCAATTAGAAGAAATTCAAACTAACCCACCTATTTTGGTAGATGTGGGAGCTTCAGGCGCACTTATTCCACAATGGAAAAATATCGCTCATTTTTCTATTTGTATTGCTTTTGATGCTGATGATAGGGAGTTTGAGTTTATACAAAAAGAAAGTAATGACTTCAAAAAACTCTTTATCTTTAATAGAATTGTTACTGATAAACTGAAAAAAGGACAAGATGAAGCGACTTTTTATCTGACCAAAAATCCATATTGTTCTAGTCTTTTAGAACCTTTTGATAGCAAAGGAGAAAAGATGGAAAGCTATTACTATGCTGATTATTTTGAGGTAGAAAAACAAATAAATCTAAAAGCAATCACCCTCAATGACGCACTAAAACAAGTGAAAGTTCCTCAAATAGATTGGTTCAAGACAGATTCTCAAGGTATTGATTTACGTCTTTTTACTTCTCTTTCAAAAGAATTACAAGACAAAACAATTGTAGCCGAATTCGAACCAGGATTTATTGACGTTTATAAAGGAGAAGACACTATAATTGATGTTTTACAAGAACTCAAACAAAACCCTTTGTTTTTCTTGACAGAATTTGATGTAAAACGAGTAGTTCAGCTTCCTCAATATACGTTTCAACGATTGTACCCCACTAAGATAAAACAAGATGCTGCTCTCAATGCGCTTCGCACAATTCCTGCTTGGTCAGAAATGACCTACATGAATAACTTGAAAAAAGACAAACTACCTACAAAAAGAGATTTTGTTTTGGCTTGGCTTTTTAGTACCATTCAAAATCATCACGATTTAGCGTATAATTATGCAAGTCAAGCAAAAGAAGTATTATCGAAAGAAATATTAGATGACAGTTTCTTTGATGTATTGCAAAATTATTCTTACGACGAACTAGAAAATATTTTGGCTTCTTCAAAAGGAGCTTTTCAGCATTTCAAATATACAGTTAAGAAATTTTTGAAGGGATAATTAAGTTAGTATTTAAAAATGTCTAATAAAAATACGTTTTTAGGTTTTGATAAAAAAGGACTTCAAAAATACGGTTCGAATACAATTTGGCTTTTAGTAGAAAAGGCAATTCGTTTTATTACAGGTATTTGGGTTGGACTTCTAACAGTCAAATATTTGGGTGCTGCACAATATGGAAAACTAGAATATACAATTAGTTTTGTGTTTCTGATGATTCCCTTTGCTAGTTTGGGATTAAATTCGATTCTTACTCGGCAGCTTGTAGCTGATAAAGAAAACAATCTTTTTTATTTCGGCTCTGCTTTTTGGCTGCGTTTTTTCGCTGCAATTTTTATTATTTTATTTCTAAACAGTATTGGGATTATTACTCCAAGTTCTATTGAAGAAATATTGCCGATTGCACTTCCTTCTGATTCTACTGAACGTTGGCTTGTTTTTATTCTTTCTCTCAATTTATTTTTTAATGTTAGTGATTTGGTGACTTCGCATTTTCAAGCACAAGTGCGTTCTCATTTTATTGTCAAAATTCAGATTTTTGTTATTTTAGTTAGTGCAGCTCTAAAGCTAATTGGAATTTGGAAAGAATATTCCGTTTTGTTTTTTGCTGTTGTTCTTTTGATAGAAACAATTTTAACAGCCGTTGGACTATTTTTGATGTACTTCAAAACAGGCGAAAAAGTAAATAAATGGAAATGGAATTCGCCGATTGCAAAAGTAATGTTAAGAGATGCAATGCCATTGATTTTTAGTGGAATTGCTGTTTCTATTTATATGCGAATTGACCAAATTATGATAAAACAGTTTTTGGGAGATGAAGCAAGTGGGTATTATGGTGCTGCTGTTCGGATTAGTGAGATGTGGTATTTTGTACCTGTTGTCTTTGCTGGGTCTCTTTTTCCTGCCATTGTAGAGCTTCAAAAAAATGGTAATAGTGAGAAATACAAAAAAAGAATGCAACAGCTTTTTGACTTTCTTTTATGGTCTGCCATTGCTATTGCACTTCCAATTACGTTTTTGAGCGAATGGATTATTGTAGATGTTTTACCTTATGGAAAAGAATTTTTGCCTTCTGCTGCTGTCCTTTCGGTTCACGTTTGGGGAGGTGTCTTTGTAGCAACTGGAGTGGCTGGAAGTCGTTGGCTATTGGCAGAAAACAAACAAGTTTTTAATTTTTTACAGACTTCTTTGGGTGCAATTCTTAATTTTGTATTGAATTGGTATTGTATTCCAAAATATGGTCTTTTGGGAGCTGCTTATGCGACTGTTATTTCGTATGCAGTAGCTTCTTTTGGGTGTAGTTTTTTTTTACCCCAAATTTTTCCATTACTTAAAATGCATGTCTTGGGTATTCTTGCTCCTTTTCGATATCTGATTATTTTGATTCGTACTCTTTTTAAATAAAAAAATGCTTTACAAAATTGCCAATTTTTACGCTGCTTTCTTTGCAAACAAATTATTTTATAAATGGAATAAATTGTTGTTTCATTGTGCTTTACGTGGTTTAGGAATCCATAACTCACAAACAAGAAAGCGTTCTGGAGAAGAAAGTTTTTTAAGGGAAATTCTAACTCAAAAAACAGCTAACAAAAATCTAGTAGTTTTTGATGTAGGTGCAAATGTTGGAAATTATAGTTTGTATATCAAAAAAATAAATCCAAATACAGATATTTATGCTTTTGAGCCACATCCTACTACTTTTCAGAAATTAGAAAAAACGGCTTCTCAACATAATTTTAATGCTTTTAATGTAGGTTGTGGAGAATCTAAAGGAAAGCTAACTATTTATGATTATGCTCAAAATGATGGCTCTTCCCACGCTTCGCTTTACAAAGGTGTGATGGAAGATATTTATAAAAAAGAAAGTGTAGCAACAGAAGTAGAAATAATTCCCTTAGACCCTTTCATTGAAAACCTAATAACAGAGAACAAAATTTCTCAAATTGATTTATTAAAAATTGATACTGAAGGACACGAACTTGCTGTTTTGAAAGGTGCAAAATCTACGCTTGAAAAAGGAATAATCAAAGCAATTCATTTTGAATTTAATTCAATGAATATTATCAGTCGTACTTTCTTTAAAGATTTTATGGATTTACTGCCTAATTATCAATTTTATAGAATGCTACCCGATTCGCTTCATAAAATAGAAAAATACGACCCTATTTATGACGAAATTTTTGCTTTTCAAAATATTGTAGCATTTAAAAAATAAGTATTTAGTTCTACTCAAAAGGTAGAATATTAAACTGTCAAAAACCTTTGAAGTGTCAGACAGATTGTAATTTTCAGTCGTAATTTTTAATTGATAATTCGTAATTGAAATATAATGCTTTCTCCCATAATTCTCTTTGTTTATAATCGTCCTGACCATACTCAGAAAACCCTTGATGCTTTAGCTAAGAATGATTTTGCTAAAGATTCTATTTTGTATGTTTTTTGTGATGGAGCGAAATCAAATTCTTCTCAAAATCAACTAGAAAAAATCAATGAAACAAGAGAAGTTGTCAAAAAACAAAAGGAAGAGAGAAATTTTAAAGAGGTAATCATTACAGAGCAAACTCAAAACTTAGGCTTGGCAGATTCTATTTTGAGTGGAGTAAGTCAAGTTATCGAAAAATATGGTAAAGTAATCGTATTGGAAGATGATATTGTAACCTCAAAAGGATTTTTAAGGTTTATGAATGAGGGTTTGGAAGTTTATCAGTACGAAGAAAAAGTAATGCACATTTCGGGTTATATGTTTCCTGCAAACTTAGAAAATGCTATTCCAAACGATGAACAAACTTTTTTCTATCGTTCGACTTCGTGTTGGGGTTGGGCAACATGGCAAAGAGCTTGGGCAAAAATAAACACAGATACAGAATTTTTACTTTCTGAATTACAATCTAAAAATCTGTTGAAAGAATTTGATTTGGATAATACCTATCAATTTTCGAAACAATTAGAATTCAATATTACAAAAAAAATAAAAACATGGGCTGTAAAATGGTATGCGTCTGTTTTTTTACAAAATGGTCTTTGTTTGCATCCAAAATACTCATTGGTACAAAATATAGGAACAGATAGCACAGGAAATACAAGTCCAACAACGAATTATTTTTGGCACAATCAATTAGCCGATTACATAGAGGTAAACCCTATTTCAATAACTGAAAACAAAAAAGTAGTAGAACAAATGAAAGTTTATTATAAGCAATTTAAACTCTCTTTTTCGCAAAAAATTATTAATAGATTCAGACTTTTTAGAGGAATAAAATAATGTACAAATTCAAACAATTTTTTCAGCTTCTCAAACTCAAAGCTTATTCTTTTCTAGGTTTAGTTTGGACAAAACGCTTTCAAGACAAAACTATACTCTTAAATGGTCGCAGATTTAAAATTACAGATTCGGCTTCTTTTGTAGCCATGTATTTGGATATTTTTGGACATCAAGGTTATAAATTCGAAACCCAAAAAGTAGAGCCTTATATTATAGATTGTGGGGCAAATATTGGTCTTAGTTTAGTCTATTTTAATCAGCTTTACCCAAATGCGAAAATTATAGCTTTTGAGCCTGACCCAAAACTTTTTGAAATTTGTAAAACGAATACAGCTTATTTTGAAGAAAACCTAAAACTTTATCCGTATGCTGTTTGGAACGAAGAAACAACTTTATATTTTGAAAGTGAAGGTGCAGATGGTGGAAGAGTAGAAAAGGAAAAAATAGAAAAAAATGATAAATTAGAAAACAATAAAACATCAAATAAAAATCTAATTGAAGTACAAGCTGTTCGCCTTCAAAAATACCTCAATCAGCGTATCGATTTATTAAAAATTGATATTGAGGGAGCAGAAATTACTGTTTTGGAAGATTGTGTAGATTCTTTGCATTGGGTAGGAAATCTTTTTGTAGAGTTTCATTCTTTCCAAAACTCTGCTCAGAGATTGGGACAATTACTTTCTATTTTAGAAAATGCAGGTTTTAGATATTATATTCGTTCGGAAGGGGTTTGGAGTAAAAAACCATTTATACATCGTGATTTGGCTGGGGGAATGGATATTCAACTTGGAATCTGGGCATACAGAGCATAATAAATTGAGGAAATAATGAAAATTTTACACATCAATACGTATGATAAAGGAGGAGGAGCAGAACAATTTGTTTTTGATTTTGTGCATCATAATTTTGAGGGATTATACACAGAAATTGAAGCAAAACTACTTGTCAAACGAAAAAAAACAGATTCAAATAAAGTAGAAATTTTGCCTCGTCCTCTGCTTTCTCATACTTTAGAAAAATTTGATAAAGGAGTTCATAAGATTATTAAGCATACTTTTTTTTCAGATTTGAGTGTATTAAAAAATATTCATTCTACTTTTGAAAATCTTCAAAAAAATGAGTTTTACAAACAAGCTGATATTATTCATTTGCATAATATCCATTATGATTTTTTTGATTTAGAGGATTTAATCAAAATAGCTAAGCAGAAACCAATTATTTGGACACTTCACGATATGTGGGCAATGACTGGAGGAGAAGCCTATACTTTTGATAATGAAAATTTTAAAAAAGGAATTGGAAAAACGCCTTATAAAGCATTTCACCCACTTCTGAATCCAATTATCGATAGAAGACAAAGCTATTTAGAACAAAAAAAACAGGTCTATTCTATCATTAATGAACTTGAAGGAGCAGAAAAACATAATTTTGTACTTATTCCTGTTTCGAATTGGCTCAAAGAGTGCTTAGAAAATGCCTACGTTTTTCCTCAAAAATCAGATAATATTTCTATTCAAACTATTCAAAATGGAATTGATACGACTATTTTTAAAAATCTAAATCAGAGAAATTGGAATACAAAACGGATTTTATTTTTTAATTCTGATAATCCTTATAAAGGAGCAGCAGTTTTTGAAAATATCATTCCTCAATTAAATCAAGACAAAACAACTAACTTTGAGTTATTTGTAGTAGGAAAAGAACTTTCAAAAACTGTTTTAAATTCTTTTTCTATCGATTCTAAAATCAAAATGATTCATTTAAAACCGATTTACGACAGGCACAAAATGAATGAGCTTTACAACTCTGTTGATATTTTAATTTTTCCTTCACGAGCCGAAAATTTTTCTTTGTTAGTTTTGGAAGCAATGGCAACAGGAATTTTTATCATCGGTTCGACGGCAGGAGGAATAAAAGAACAACTTGCAGATAATAGAGGAGTTTTATTTGAAAATGGAAACCCAAAAGACCTTTTAGGAAAAATCAGTGTAGTTTTGAATATGTCTTTAGAAGAGATTAGAGAAAAAGGGAAAACTGCATCTTTATTTGTGAGAGAGAATTGGAGTATAGAAAAAATGAGAGCAAAATATGTAGATTTATATAAAAAAATACTTTCCTAAACCTTGTTGACGGCTTCATTTGATCTTCAACGACGGTTGAAATATCCATTTATGAAAAAAATAAATTTCTCCACCCTTACCATAGCTACAGTTTGTTACAATGCAGCCGAAGAGCTAGAAAAAACAATCCAAAATGTAGCAAATCAAACCTATCCAAATATTGAATATATAATCATTGATGGAAACTCAAGAGACAATACGTTAGAGATTATAGGCAACTATGAAAATAATATTTCGAAATATATAAGCGAAAAAGACAATGGAATTTATGATGCCATGAATAAAGCCATAAATTTGGCAAAAGGAGATTATATTCTCTTTATGAATGCTGGAGATACCTTTGTAAGTAATACAATTATTGAAGAAATTTTCACAGAATTGTATCAAAAAATTGATTCTAAAACGAATTTTCCTGATTTAATTTATGGAGATTATAACGTTATTAATAAAACCTTTTCAGAAACCGTAAAAGCAGAACCATTAAAAAAAACGTGGACAGGAATGAAGTTTTGTCATCAAAGTATGTTTTTAAAAACAAATTTAGCCAAAAAACAGGTTTTTTCTGGGGATTATATCACTTCTGATTTTGAGCAGGTATATGAGCTTTATCAAAAAGGAATTTCATTTTATTATTTTCCAAAACCAATAGCAAATTTTAAAACAGACGGACTAAGTAGTAAAAATAAAATCAAAGTTCGTTTCGAATCTAAAGAAATCGTACAAAGGCACGACAAAAGGCTGAAAACAGCTCTCTCATTTTGGAAACTTATCGTTTGGACGTTTTTTGTAGAAACTTTGCGAAATACCTTACCTACTTCTTTTTTTGAGAAATTGGAGAAACTAAAAACTAAAATTTTGGGAGGAAGAAAAAAGATTACAACAGAAGAATAAACCTTTTAAAACTCATAACTCAAAAAGTAGCTAAAACCAAGATTTACAGGTTTATCATTTTGTCCAAAACCTGCAATAGTGGTTGGTTTGGCAAAGACATCACTTGGTTGATCTATTCGCATTCTGATTCTGAAAAGATAGCTCATATAAATATGCGATAAGAATCCTTTTCTTGCTAAATTAACTTTCAAACCTGCATTTATTTCTGCCCAGCTAAAACTCATATTGTCTTCTTTTATTTGTCTAGAATAACGAATACGGTCATTATCAACAACTTCCAAATCCCAATAACGGTCATCAATATCGTAATTTAGTTGATGCGAAAAATTAGCAAAACCATACTTTGCACCCAAAACAAGTGCTTCTCTATCCAAAAGACGATGTAAAACATTATATTCTATTCCTATTCTTCCGAAATAACCTGTGTTTTTATACTCAAAAGAGTTTGGAATTTCTTTAAAAGACTGTGCATCGCCATATCCACCTTCCACTACTGCAAACAAAACATTATTTAATGTAACTTCTACATTTCCATTAAAACGTAAAATATTTGGATTGCGAGCATTATTGAGCATAGACCACATATCAACGCCTACACGAACCGAAATAGGTGTATAAACTACTGGAGGCTTCGGTTCTTTTTTCTTTTTTACAATTACTTGTGTAGTATCGTTAGTAGTAGTTAATTGTGCAAAGACTGTATTTATTCCAAAAAAAGAAATAAATAATAGTAGTGTAAAAATAGTCTGTAGTATGATTTTAAAAGGTCTTTTTTTCATTTTAATTGTATTGATTTTCAATTACCCAATTTTTTTAAAACTAAAATTTTGTATGAGTTTTAGTTTACTAAAGTCTAAATAAAGTTATTCAATAATTTTTATGTGAGGCAAAGGGTTATCACTATTTACCTCTTTTAATTCTGCTCTCAACACTTCTACGTTACTAAAAGTATGATAAATTATTTCTAAATCATTAATTGCTTCATCATAACCACAATCTGGAGGCAAAACTTCTACATTTACTTTATAACTCATTGTTAATGTATCCTTAATGGTATCACGAACTGAATTTAGAGTAACATATTTATAAAAAACAAACATTGTCGTATCAGAACGACTAAAAATAGGTAGCTCAAAAATAGTTGCAGTTGTATCTTCTAACGAATTAGGCATTTCTGTGTTAGAACGAGTAAACACCCCTACAATTTTATTAAATGTCTTCTCGGTTGCTTTGTTATTAGCATCATAAAAAGAAACAGCAGCAAATTGTACATTATCACTTATAAAAGTACAGTTTTCACAACTAGAAAGCAGGAAAGGAAAACAAATAACGGCACTATATAGAAAACGTAACACGTATCTAGAGAAATAGGTAGAACAAAAATTTGGCATAAAATCAAGTTTAAAATAATTTGTAGCCACAAAAGTAACAAAGAGTTTGCTAACTCACTCTAAAGAAGTTATCTAATTTTGATTTTTTATAGAAAATAAAGCAACTATATGTTTTATCGCTTTTAAGAAGGATATTTTTTTTAGTCTTTTTGTTTTCTATTAAACTATGTTATTTCATCTTAGACTGTAATATTATTTCATATATTTTTATTTATTTCTAACTAATGAAAATTTTATTCGCAATTGAGAACGGCAGGCAGATAATTACTTTTCTTATTTTTTGTAAAAAAAATGACTTTCAATAAAAAATGTTGTTTTGTCGGAATATATAAAATCTTTTTATGCAAAATTTAATAGTATAATATTCCTGCTTCTGCCAAAAATGCGTATTTTTGCAAATACTTACTTTTGTAAAAAAGTATGAGTTATTAATCAAATGAATTTAAAGCAAATTTCTCTATAAATTGGATATTCAACAAGATGTAATCACTACCGCTATGAATGGTAGCCAAAGTAGTCAAGTACAAGGTAATCAGACAATGTTATCAAAAGCTGATGTCGATGCTTTTAGTCCCAAAAAAGTTATTTATACACTTTGGAAAAATAAATTTTTTATTGTGTTTTGTATTGGTTTAGCAAGTGCAATTGCTTGGTGGAAGACCTATTATGCTACTCCTGTTTATACGATAGGTGCATCTATTCAAGTAAAAGATAATAGAAAGTCATCTTCTCCAGTAGCATTACTATATTCACAAGATATGTTTGGAGGTAGCAAACGCTTATCCTCTGAAGTTAAATTTATACGCTCATACCCTTTCATAAGACGAGTTTGTGAAAAGATGGATATGCGTGTCTATTACTATCAAGAAGGCAATATTCGTACTACTGAAATTTATCCTGTCAGGTTCGCTCCATTTGAGGTAATAATAAATATTGAGGCAGATAGTAACTTGAGAGAACTTCCAAATTACAAGATAAAATTTAAAGATGATCAGACATTTTCACTCATAAATGCAGATGAAGAATGGGACAATGCACGCCAGTATAAATTTGGAGAAACTATATCTGAAAGTAGTACAACTTTTAAAATATTAAATAAAAATTTAACTAGTGGTACTGTTTATGGGTTTCATTTTACAAATCCGTCTTCCTTAGCGAGAGAATTTCTAGGACGTTTATCTGCTTATACAGAAGAAGATGCCTCGCTGATTCGTCTCAATGTAGTTTCTTCTGTACCTGAAAGAGCTAAAGATTTTATCACAACTATAATGCAAGAGTATATTGCTTATGGTTTAGAAGATAAAAATTTAGAGGCTGTTAGAACGATTGATTTTATAGATGAACAACTTTCTCAAATTAGAGATTCCTTATTTTTGATAGAAAATAAAATACAAAACTTCAAATCTAATAACAAATTTGTAGTAGGAGAAGATGCAATAGGTAGAAATTTAGAGCAATATTCTTCTTTAGAAGAAAAAAACAGAGAATTAATCCTAAAAGAAAAATATTTAGATTACTTGATAACTTATATAAAAGAAAACGATAATTATAAAGGTATCACAACACCTGCTGCAGTAGGTGTAGAGGATGGAATAGCATCATCCTTAATTGGAAGGTTAGTTGATTTACAAATACAAAGAGAAATTTTTTTAGAAAAAGGAAGTTCTAAAAATCCTTTTTTAGTAGAAATTAATATTGAAATAGATAAAATAAGGGAATCACTACTAGAACATCTTAATAATACAAAGTTGAATGATAAGATTGCATTTGAAGATATAAAAAGTAGACTCAATCTATTAGATAATCAAATGAATGCTTTACCTAGCGCAGAGCGTAAACTTCTAAATATAAATCGTCTTTATTCAATAAATGAAGAAATTTATATTTTGCTACTTAACAAACGTATGGAAGCTAGTATTGCTCAAGCTGCAGCTAGAGAAGATAGCCAAGTTCTAGAACCTCCATTTAATTATGGAGCAATTTCTCCTAATGCAAAACAAAACTATACAATTGCTATTTTATTAGGATTGCTTTTTCCAATAGGTTTTATTTATGTCCGTAATTACTTTAGAAGCACTATTGAAACCTTAGATGATGTAAAAGGTATTTCTAGTGTTCCTATTTTAGGAGTAGTAATGCATTCTAAAAAGAGAAAAAAAGAAAATAACACACCCCTTGTAAATGAACAGCCTAAGTCAGCACTTGCAGAGGCTTTTCGTTCTATTCGCTCAAATCTACTATTTTTGATTGGTCGTGTAGACAGAACAAGTACTCTAATGATTAGCTCATCTATATCAGGAGAAGGAAAATCTTTTTGCTCTGCAAATATCTCTATTTCACTAGCTTCAACAGGAAAACGCACAGTTTTAGTTGTTGCTGATATGAGAAAACCTCAGATGTACGTACCTATGCCTAATAATGAGTATAGTAAAGATGGACTGAGCACTTATCTGATAGGAAGCAAGAAATTAGACGAGGTTGTTCAAGCTACTTCTATTGAAAATTTAGATATAATTCATTCAGGAGCTGTTCCTCCTAATCCAGCAGAGCTTTTAATGGGAGTACCAATGGATGAGCTTATAAAAGAGTTGAAACAACAATATGATTATATTATAATAGATACACCTCCCTTAGGATTAGTAAGTGATGCCCTTATTTTAGGTAAATATGCAGATGCAACAGTATATATCGTACGTCAAGATAGAACTCCAATAGAAAAATTGAAAGGGTTACAACGTATTTACAGCGAAAAAATGTTGAAAAATGTAGGTATTATTTTCAATGATGTTAAGGCTCAATCTGTAGGAGTGTATGGGTATGGTTCTTATGGTGGGTATGGATATGGTGGATACGGATATTATGAAGTAAATGATGCTGATTTGCCTTGGTGGAAAAGAATAGTAAATAAAGTAACAAAATAAAAAATCCATTACATAAACTTATAAAAGAGTTAGCTGAGGTTTCTATTTCAGCTTTATTAACTTTGTATCCTTTTTAAGAAAACAGTTAATTCATTTTTGAATGAATCATATCTTAGTATAAAAATTTAACTGAATTATTCCAGTCTTTACACAAATATTTAATTTATATTAATGATAAATTCATTGTCTGAGGTACGAGTGATTCTAGGTTTAATTATCAAGTTTCCTATAGTGCGAATAATTTTTGTGGAATCATTTTCTAATCCGTCCCAACGTAATAAAGTTGTAACTATATCAAAATTAGTTTTATGAATAATTCGTATATTATATTCATTCTTATCTAAATAACTATAACCAAATTCATTTAAGGCTTCATTATACTCTTTTATGCCAATAGGTAGATTTTTTATAGAGTCTAAAAAGCTATCATAGTCATAACTCTTTGGAATGAGAATAGTATCTTCTGTATAATAAAATCCTTTTCCAATTACATCATTTATATCTTCTGTATAAATTTGATAATACATTTTTAGGCGTTTATCAGTTTTTGGGCGAAAATTAAGAAATCCACACATTCCACCAATCGTATCACATTCTGAAAGTTGACTTGTATCAATATCAAAAACACCATCAAAAGGATTGTAAGTAGGAGTTTGTTTGTAAAACATAATTCCAAAACAAAGAAGTAAAGCCAAACAGAGGCAAAATAATCGTTTCATAGTTTCAATTTATCAAAAAAACAGGAAAATCATTTTAAAAAGAGGGATTTAATTAAAATTTAGGCATAAAAAAATGACATTACTTTCAAAAGAAAATAATGTCATTTTTAAATATATAATTTATTAATCGTTTTTTATTCAGAAGAATAAAAAGTTAGATTAAAGAATTTCAGTTACTTGACCTGCACCTACTGTACGTCCACCTTCACGGATAGCGAAGCGAAGACCTTTTTCCATTGCAATTGGTTTCAAAAGCTCAACAGTAATAGTGATGTTATCACCAGGCATAACCATTTCTACGTTTTCTGGAAGCTCAATAGCACCAGTTACGTCAGTTGTACGGAAGTAAAACTGTGGGTTATATCCTTTAAAGAATGGAGTATGACGTCCACCTTCTTCTTTTTTCAATACGTAAACTTCTGCTTTGAATTTAGTGTGAGTAGTTACAGAACCTGGTTTAGCGATTACCATACCACGTTTGATTTGCTCTTTATCAACACCACGCAAAAGAATACCAGCATTATCACCAGCTTCAGCAGCATCTAATAATTTACGGAACATCTCTACACCTGTAACAGTAGATTTAATTGGAGCTTCACCTAATCCTAAAATTTCAACTGGCTCACCTACTTTGATAGCACCACGCTCTACACGACCAGTAGCAACAGTACCACGACCAGTGATAGAGAATACGTCTTCTACAGGCATCAAGAATGGTTTGTCAGTAATACGAGGAGGCAATGGAATACCTTCATCAACTGCATTCATTAAAGCCATAACTGTATCTACCCATTTGCCTTCTCCGTTCAATGCACCAAGTGCAGAACCTTGAACAACAGAGATATTATCGCCATCAAAATCATAGAAACTTAAAAGATCACGGATTTCCATTTCTACAAGTTCTAATAATTCTTCATCATCTACCATATCCACTTTATTCATGAATACAACGATAGAAGGAACACCTACTTGGCGAGCCAAAAGGATGTGTTCACGAGTTTGAGGCATAGGGCCATCAGTAGCAGCTACTACAAGAATAGCTCCGTCCATTTGAGCAGCACCAGTAACCATGTTTTTAACATAATCGGCGTGACCTGGACAATCAACGTGAGCATAGTGACGGTTAGCCGTTTCGTACTCTACGTGAGAAGTGTTGATAGTGATACCACGCTCTTTTTCTTCAGGAGCGTTGTCAATTGAGTCAAAACTACGAGCAGCAGAGTGACCTGCGTCTGCCAATACTTTCGTAATTGCTGCAGTTAAAGTAGTTTTACCGTGGTCAACGTGACCAATAGTTCCGATATTTACGTGAGGTTTCGCTCGGTTGAAGGTTTCCTTAGCCATCTTAACAAAGAATTTAAAATAGTATGAGAATAGTATGAAAAGGTAATTCTTAAATAAAACATAACCATATAATACATTGGTAGAGCCTTCGTAGAGCCAACGATGGGAATTGAACCCACGACCTCTTCCTTACCAAGGAAGCGCTCTACCCCTGAGCTACATCGGCTTATAGCATGATACAAACTTTCCATAATCTAGTCTCTTGATTTATTTTTTAAAGGATTAGTCTAAAAATATAAAATAGAGATTAGTGAAAAGTTTGTGTCTAATTAGTGTTATCTAATGTTGCTATAAAAAATACCAATAGTTATGTATCAGATTATATTAGAGCGAGAGACGAGGCTCGAACCCGCGACCTACAGCTTGGAAGGCTGTCGCTCTACCAACTGAGCTACTCTCGCATATAAATTGAATTTCAAAATAGAATCTTAAAAATCAAAGTTTGGTTTTATTTGAAATAATACCATCTATTCCTAATGAATAAATATAAAATAATTTTTATGTAAAAATTATTGTGGGGGGAGCAGGATTCGAACCTGCGAAGAAATTAATCAACGGATTTACAGTCCGTCCCAGTTGGCCGCTTTGGTATCCCCCCAACTAGATTTGTTTAGATTCTAACTCTAAACAGTTTCTAAAATTTTCTTTAATTTAAAACTAAATTTTTGTGTTTAGTTTGTGTGTTAAAGCGAGTGCAAAAGTACAGACTTTATTTTTACAATCCAAATTTTTTGAACAAATTTTTGAATTATTTTTAAAATTCTTTTTTAATCGCTTTAAAACTAGACTTTTACAGTTTTAATTAATTTGCTGTTTAATTTGGATAACTAAACATAGTAATTCATATTTACTTTTTTTTGTTCCATTTTTAAATAAATTATTTGATAATAAATTTAATCTAAGAATGGAACAAATTAAGCATTAATATTTTTCAGTTCTAACCTTTTGTTAGCAATGATTATTTGTCTTCACTTTCGTCCTTACTTGGATCAGAAGGATTGGTAACATCGTTTTGCTCAAGTTGTGAACCCCCTAACTGGCTAGGATCAACTTGTTCTTTTGCTTTTTCTACATTTGGACTAATATAATTTGGTGCTTCTGCATCAGTAAGTAGAGTTGCTCCAATACTTCCAACAAAAACAATAGCTATAAGTGTCCAAGTAATTTTTTCCATTATGTTAGTGGTATTTTTTGCTCCCATGATTTGGTTTGCGCCAGCGCCTCCAAATTCTTTAGAGATTCCACTACCTTTTGGTTCTTGTGCTAATACTACGACCATTAAAAGAATGGCAACAAATAGTACAATGCTAATTAAAACGTATAACATATATTTGTTTCTTATTTTGTCTCTTGAGTTTCAAATTTTGTTTAGTCAAAGTTCGTTTTTATCTCTGACTCTCAAATTATATGTTTCTGTTTTAAGAAAATATTTGAGAGCGCAAAGAAACTACTTTTTTAGGGATTATCAAAAAAAATAATGAAAATAGTTGAAATTTCATTTAAAAACTCTACTCAAAATCTTCATACAATAAATATTTTTTTCTCATTATTTTATAATTTTCTAACTCTTTTTGCCATGTTGCTTTAATTTCTTTCTCTGTTAAGCCTTCTTTCATTTGAGTTTGTAATTTATCATTTCCTGCTAGTGTATTAAAATATGAATTGAAAAAAATATCTTTTTTATTTGCTAATTCCTTGTCTTTCATAGTCTGATAGAATTCTATTATTGGTTTTAAAGAAAAGTTGTTTTCTAATTTTTGAGTTTGGTACTTAATTCCATAACAAAGTTTGTTTTCCAAAGGAGGATATTTTGCACCTTCGTTTGGTTTTGGTGTAAAAGAAATAGTAGAGTTTTGTTTTGGAAAATTAGGATGTCCAACTGCTTCAAAAGGAAAGTCTGTTCCACGTCCTACACTCATTGTAGTTCCTTCAAAAAGGCACAAAGACGGGTAAAGTAGAATAGAGTTTTGAGTTGGAAGATTTGGAGAAGGTGCAATGGGCAAAGTATATTTGTCTTTATGAGAATAGTTTTGACATGAGATGATTGTTAGATTTTCATCTAATTGCACTTTAGCTTTAGCTTCATTTTCTAGCCATTTTTCGCCTTCTATCATATTTGCAAGTTCACCTATTGTAAGTCCATGAACAATCGGAATAGGGTGCATTCCTACAAAAGATTTATACTTGGATTCTCTGATACAGCCATCTACATAAAAACCATTTGGGTTTGGTCTGTCTAATATTATAATTTGCTTTTTATATTCGGCAGCAGCTTCCATACAATAGTGCATTGTACTTATATAGGTGTAAAAACGTGCGCCTACATCTTGAATATCAAAAATTAAAACATCAATATTTTCTAATTGTTGTTTACTAGGCTTTTTATTTTTCCCATACAATGAAATAATATTAATTCCTGTTTTGGTGTCTTTTCCATTTTTGATAGTTTCTCCTGCGCTTGCTGTTCCTCTAAAACCATGTTCGGGTGCGAAGATAGTTTGTATGTTTATGTCACTTTCTAATAAAAAATCTACTAAATGAATAGAATCATTTTCTGAATAAAGGATAGAAGTATGATTGACAATCATTCCGACACGTTTATTTTTAATTAAATCAAAATATTTTTCGGTTTGTGCAGCTCCTATAATGATTTGACTGATATTTATATCTTTTTCTGACTTAGTAGAATCTTGAAAAGTTGTTTCTGTGTTATTATTTTCTTTTGATATGGCTACTTTATTGTTGGAGCAAGAGAAAAATAGGAAAGAGAATAAAAATAGATAAAAAATAATTGAATTCATTTTTTTAATTTGATTTAGTAAATAGGTTGTTTTGTTAAGTATTTTTTTAGAAATAGTTGTTATTTGAGGGTAATTTATTCAACAAATATAAAATATAAAATTGCTCAAACTTTTTTGAAAAATGCGTGTTTGAAAACTAGTTATTGTTAAATCTTCAAAAATTGTTATTTTTAGCATTCAATTACAAAGATTTTTTTCTGCTGTATTTTTGATTTTTTTAATTTAAAGATTCCATTTTTTCAACTGAAACTTTTTACCTCGTGAACAAACAACAAATTATAGAACAAATTAAGGATTATTTCGGAATAAATGCACTTTCTGAACAAATACGAATTTATGTTACCCTACAATCTGAAAGTATCAAAACTTCTGTTGTAGATAGTGGAACAAAAGCAATTCATGGAGCTATAAAAGGAGCAGGGTTTGCTTTTTTGGGACTTTGTATTTTTCTGTTTCTTAATTTGATGCTTGGTTTTGGAATTAGTGAATGGTTTTTTAACTCTCGTTATTGGACAGGTTTTTCAATTCTTACAGGTTTTTATATCATTTTAGCCGTTATTTTTACTTTTATGCAATCTATGATTCAGAAAAAAGTAGAAGATGGTGTAACAGATGGAATAAAAGGAACTCCTTTAGAACTCAAAACTATTCCTCAAATTTTGTATCCAAACTCTACTACTCGCAAGAATATTGAAAAAGGAATTATGAAAGAAGATGTTCGCCACGAAAAAGTAAAACCTGCAATTACGGAAGAAGAAGCTAAAAAAGCACTGATAGAACAAGTTAATGAAGAGACCGAACTGCGTAACGAGCAAATTAAAAATCAAATAAAAGGAGAGTAAGTGAATGATAAATTATAAACTAATTCCTTAAAGTTTCATTTTTTAAACTTTTTTTACTTAAACTCATTTTTCAAACTATTTTCATCTCATGAACAAACCTTTAGATTTACATAAAAAAGAATTGGAAGAAATGCAATTTGCTCAAAAAATTGCTTTAAAAGAACAAATTGAAGATACCAAAAATATAACAGGCAATGTAGCCAAACTAGCTCTTATTGGAGGAGCTTCAGCTTATGTAGGTATAAAACTTACAGGCTTTATTTTTGGTAAATTGACAGGTAAAAAGAAGAAAAATAGAGGCAATAATGAACCACAAATTGTGTATGTTCAAGCACCTCAAAATAACACTGCTCAAACAGATGTTTCTCCTAAATCATTTATGAAAGGCGTACAAGCATCTTTATTAGCAGCTTTGTTTCCTGTTGTGACAAGTTTTGCCAAAAAAGCAGGAATGAAAGCTGTTGAAACGTATTCTGAAGGATTATTTGAGAAATATAAGTATAAATTGAAAGATTTATTTAAATAGATTTTATATCATTGGTGTGGATAAAATATATTTAAACTTCTTTGGAAATAATATAATCATTTCTTTCATTGGAATGAATGACTATCATTTCTGCAATAAAACCAGCTAAAAAAAGCTGTGTTCCGATGACAATAGCAAGAAGGGAAATATAAAAAAGAGGAGCATCAACTGGTTCACGACCATGAATTCCAAGTAATTTTTCTAGGAGCAACCAAAAGGCAATTCCAAATCCCATAAAAAAAGAAAGCAAACCGAATGTGCCAAAAAAGTGCATCGGTTTTTTCTTGAATCTTGTAATAAAAGTAACTGAAAGCAAGTCTAGAAGTCCATTGGTAAAACGTTCTAAACCAAACTTTGTACTTCCAAATTGCCTTGCTCGGTGTTCGACTACTTTTTCTCCAATTTTTGTAAATCCATTCCATTTTGCCAAAACAGGCAGATAACGGTGCATTTCTCCATAGACATTGAGCGTTCTGACTACTTCAACTTTGTAGGCTTTCAATCCACAGTTAAAATCATTTAATTTTATTCCTGAAAATGCACGAGTAGCAGCATTGAAAAGTTTTGTAGGAAGTGTTTTTGAAAGTGGGTCATGGCGTTTTTTCTTCCATCCTGAAATCAAATCATAGTTTTGATTTTTGATTAAATCATATAATTCTGGAATTTCGTCTGGACTATCTTGTAAGTCTGCATCCATTGTAATCACAACTTCTCCTTTTACAATCTTGAAACCTGCATCCAAGGCTGCCGATTTTCCATAATTTCTTGAAAAACAAATTGCTTTTACATTGTCATTTCTCTTTCCTAATTCTTCGATTACATTCCACGAATTATCTGTACTTCCATCATTAACAAAAATAATTTCATAAGAGAAGTTATTTTCTTTCATTACTTTGACAATCCAATCATGTAAAGGAGGAAGTGATTCATCTTCATTAAAAAGAGGAATAACAATTGAAATTTGTAAAGGATTATTTAAAAAAATTGAAGAATCAGACATATTTCTTGGTAGATTGAAAATAGATTAAGAGAAGTAAAATAATTCCTATATTTTTGTTTGACGATATTTGTCTAGGCAAATTTACATACTAAAATAGATAAACCGTCAATTTTATATTATTTTTATTCAGACTCAAAGTTTGACCTATTTTATATTATGAAAAAAACAACAATACGTAGGGCTACTGAAAAAGATGTTCCTCAAATTTTTGATTTGATTGTCGAACTAGCTATTTATGAAAGAGCAGAACACGAAGTTACTACAACACCTGAGCAAATGGCTATTGATGGATTTGGAGAAAATCCTTCTTATGGTGCAATTGTGGCAGAGCAAGGTACTACAATTGTAGGTTTTTCACTGTTTTATATTCGTTATTCTACTTGGAAAGGTCGTTGTCTGTATTTGGAAGATTTTTTAGTAAACGAACAATATAGAGGTGAAGGAATAGGCAAACTTCTTTTTGAAGCAACTATTTTGGAAGCCAAACGTCAAAATACCAATATGATGACTTGGCAGGTTTTGGATTGGAATACACCAGCTATCAAATTTTATGAGCAGTGGGAAGCTACTCTTGATGGAGAATGGATAAATGGAAAATTTTATCAAGACTACTTAGATAACTACAAAGTAAGGTTTCTAAATAAATTAGATCAAAATAAGGTCTTATTAGATTAAAAACAGTTAGTAATAGACTAAGTGTCAATATCTTATTTGCTTCCTCTAGCATTTGGAGTTTCATTTCTCGTAGGAGGAGGACTCATGTCCAAAGGACTTGGAAGTTCATTGAGACTTTCAGTAACTCCAAATCGTTTTAAAGATTCTTGATTATAGGCGACGGCTGCAAGTTCGGGTGTATCAAAAACACCTAAATAAATCCGTTCGCCTTGATCATAGATAATGGCTCTATATTTTTTACCATCTTTCGAAACACCTCTATAATTATTGGGAGTATGATTCGTTTGATGGCGACGAAGTTCTGACATAGTTGCCCATTCTAAATTCTCTATCTGACAATTTAGTTTATTTGAATCTAACATACGTACAAAAAGCCTTTTATCAGTATCTTGCTTTTTGATGAATGTATCTGCCAAAATTTTGTGCATATAAAGAGTCTGAATTTTGCCAAACTTCATTTGTTGAAGCACAGCATAACCAGCCGAGTGTAATCGCCAACCTTCATGAATTCCTTTTTTACGTAAGTATAAAAAACCTTGTCGACAAAGTTTTACTTTTTTATCAGAGTTGGTAAGATCAATATGCATGACAGAATAGAAATATTTTTAGTAAAATAACAGAATATCAAATCTTTAATAGAATTTTGATTCTTTTTTGCTTTTCAGACTAAACAAAGGCAACTAGTTGCGCAACAAAAATACAAAATTTAAAGCAAAATTAGGTAGCAAGTGTTAGTAAATAGTTATTAATACAGCATTTAATAAGCTATTAAACCAATACTTATTAATCATGACATAGTTGTTTTTATTACTATTCTGTCATTTTTTACTTATTAAGAAGTTAAAATGCGAATACATTTTTTAGCTATTCTCAATATTTTTTATTAATGCTGGAGTTGCCTCTGGTATAGGAAGCGAATCACTATCTTTTATAGTATTCAAAATAACCATTGTTTGCATATTATCCACTTCTGGGATTTCACTAATTTTGTTCATTATCAAACTTTGATAGGAATCAATGTCTTTAGAAACTACCTTCAAAACATAATCACTAGAGCCTGTAACATAATGACATTCCACAATTTCGTCAATTTCTCTTACTTGTTTTACAAATCTTTCATTACTTGATTTATTGTGCTTGTTTAATTTTACACTGACAAATGTAGCTACTCCTAAACCCAATTTCTGAGCATCAAGGCGAGCATGATAACTTTGGATATAGCCAGCATTTTCTAATTTTTTGACACGTTCCAAAGTAGGCGCAGGTGAAAGGTTGATGTCTTTAGAAAGTTGAGCATTTGTAATTTTGGCGTTTTCTTGAAGAATTTCCAAAATCTGTTTATCAATTAGATCTATTTTATAATGAAGTGCCATAGCTAATATATCAGTTTATAAATTTGATGATACAATATAAATTAAAATGTAATAACGTATACAATGAGGTAAACGTTTTTATTGTAGTGCAAAATTATATAAAACTTTAATTAGATACTAACCAAATAAAAGAAGTTTTGAAACAAAATAACATTATATTATTTGGAATAGCTGTTTTTTAGGGCTTTCAAATACGTTATTTTATGTATCTAAGGGCAGCCAAAAGAAAAACGTACTTCCTTTACCTACTTGGCTTTCTACCCAAATTTCACCTTTGTGAGCTTCTATAAATTCTCTACAAATGGCAAGTCCCAAACCAGAACCTTTTTTATCTACTTGACCTTCAGAGTCAGGCACTTGAAAATATTTTTCAAATACTTTTAAATGATACATCTCACTAATTCCTTTTCCTTTATCATTTACTGAAAATATAACTCCTTTATTATCAGGATAGATGCTTAATTTTACTTCAGATTTCTGAGGAGCATATTGTATGGCATTAGTTAAGAAGTTGATAACAACCCATTTTATTTTATCAGTATCTGCGAAAAAAACAGGTAGATTTGGAGCAATGTCTGCTTCAACATTTAAGAATTTTTGTTCAGCAGCTACTTTTATAGCCTGTAATACATAATTTACTAAGTTATTAACTTCAATAGGTTGTAGATTTACTTTTATTTTACCAGATTCTATTTGAGATAATTGAAGAATTTCTCCAGTAAGTGCAAACAAACGTTCAGTAGCTTGTTCTATATCACCAATTAAATCGGCTTGGTCTTCATTTAGTTCTCCTAATCTTTTATCTCTCAATAATCCTAAGCTAAGTCGTGTGGCAGCTAAAGGGGTTTTGAGTTCGTGAGAAATGGTAGCTATAAAGTGTGTTTTTGCAGCATCCATTTCTGTAAACTTTGTAACGTTTTTGAGAAGAATAATGAGACCAGATAATTCGTCTGTTTCTGGAAGACTCATAACTTGTCTTGAGAAAAACAAATCTCGGTCTGCTGAAGGCACTTTAATTGTTTTTTCGGCAAATAATTGTCCTTTTTCTATATCCATTAAATCTACCATTACATGATAGAGAACATCATTATTGACAAGTAAATCAGGAATATAAATATCTACAGCCTCTTCAGAAGACATATCAAGCAAAATTTCAGCGACTTGATTAATAAAAATAATTTTGTTTTGTGCGCTTACACCAATAATTCCATCTTGAAGATGTTCAATAATGGTTTCTGTTCGTTTTTTCTCAATTAATAGTTTTTCTAAATTTAAGTTTTCAAACTCAGCTATTTTAATAGACATTTTATTGAAAGAGGTAGCTAATCGTGCAAACTCATCTGTAGAACCCACATGCAAACGCTTTGTATAATTTTTATTACTCATCTCTTCTAAAGCTAAGTAAAGTTCATTCAAAGGTTTTGTTAAATAAACAGGAAAGTAAAAAATAAATCCTACTGTAATCAGAACACAAAATCCTCCAATGATAGCCATATAGAGAAGAGCTTCTTCTGTACTTCTTTGTATAAAGTCATTTCTTTGAAGTATTTGATTTTGATTTATACGTCTTATTTCATTTATATTTTCTCTAACAGGAAGCATATAAGTTCTCAAATCGTCAAAGTAAAGATTCATGTTAGGAAGTTCAATGGTCGTATCTTCTAATATTTCATCAAAGCGAGAAACATACTTTATAAAATTTATATTTAAAGAATCTATATAAGCACTTGCAGTTTTATCATTAGACTTTTGTTGTAAAGAGTCTATATATTGAAGCACTTCTTTTTTTGATTGTCTATATTTGTCTTTGTCTACACCTAAATTTGAAAGATATTTAGATTGGATAGCTGGTAGTTCTTGATAACTATCTGTCAACATACGGACATAACGAACAGAACGATAATTTTCTTCAAGTAACTTATCAGATTCTCCTGCTAATTTGGTCAAATAAAAGACAGCCACTCCACTAATAAGAATAATAATTCCTAGTAAAAAAAGTAATCCAGTTGTTATACGTGTACGAAGAGATGATTTGAGTGCCATTTATTAAAACAGATAAGAAAAAATGTATCTGAAAATTGAGTAGTTAATTAGAATATTTTTTCAAAGTCAATTATAAATTCAATTACATTTATAGGTAATTCTATCAAATATACAATAAAAAGAAAGTGTTTTACAAAAAAAATATTTATGCGTCCTTCTTTTAAAAACGCATTGTATTACAAACTTGTTTTGAAAAATTCAAAATAACTGAAAGAATACCTAATTCAAATTATACTGTTTTTTATAATAACTTCTTCAGAATCCAAATTTGATTAGAATTAGGTTATTCAAACTCTCTAAAAATTGTTACTTTTGCATATTGATAAATAAACCAATTTGATACTCATTCGTTTTTACAACTTGTCAAAAATAATATGGAAATCACGACAACCGAAACAGCACAAAAACTTGGACTTACAGCAGAAGAATTTACCAAAATTGAAGAAATCTTAGGTAGAACTCCCAATTTTACCGAACTAAGTATTTTTTCGGTGATGTGGTCAGAGCATTGTTCTTACAAAAACTCTATCGTTTGGCTCAAAACACTTCCAAAAAAATCAGATAGAATGCTTGTAGAAGCAGGAGAAGAAAATGCTGGTTTGGTAGATATTGGAGATGGTTTGGCGTGTAGTTTCAAAATTGAATCGCATAATCACCCTTCTGCTTTAGAGCCGTATCAAGGTGCTGCAACAGGAGTAGGAGGAATAAATAGAGATATTTTTACGATGGGAGCAAGACCTATCGCTCAACTCAATTCACTTCGTTTTGGTAATCTTACTTCTCCCAAAACACAATGGCTTGTTCGTGGTGTTGTAAAAGGAATTGGAGATTATGGAAACGCCTTTGGAATTCCGACAGTAGGAGGAGAAGTTTATTTTGATGAGTGTTATAATGTAAATCCTTTAGTAAATGCCTTTTCGGCAGGAATTGTAGAAACAGATAAAATAGCTTCTGCTATTTCGTATGGAGTAGGAAATCCAGTTTATATTGTAGGTTCTGCCACAGGAAAAGATGGAATTCATGGTGCTTCATTTGCCTCAAAAGATATTTCAGATGATTCTATAAAAGATCTTCCAGCCGTACAGGTAGGTGACCCTTTCCAAGAAAAATTACTTTTAGAAGCAACTTTAGAAGCCATTGCAACAGGTCATTTGATAGGAATTCAGGATATGGGAGCAGCAGGAATTACCTGTTCGACTTCCGAAATGAGCGCAAAAGGAGAACACGGAATGAAAATCTATTTAGATAAAGTTCCGACAAGACAAAAAAATATGCAGCCTTTTGAGATTTTACTTTCAGAATCACAAGAACGTATGCTTATTGTTATCAAAAAAGGAAAAGAAGCCGAATTGCAAGCTATTTTTGATAAATGGGATTTGAATTGCGCTCAAATTGGAGTAGTTACAGATTCAAAACGACTAGAATTCTATGTAAATGATGAATTAGTGGCTGATGTTCCTGCCGATGATTTGGTTTTGGGAGGTGGCGCACCAGTTTATCACAGAGAATATACAGAACCTGCTTATTTTAGTGAATTCCAACAGTTTCAAATTGATGAAATAGAAGAACCTGAAGACGAAAAACTTCCTGAAATTGCTAAATTTTTAATTGGTCATCCAAATATTGCTTCTCGTCGTTGGATTTCAGAACAGTACGATTCTATGGTTGGAACGGCAAATACATCTACAAATCAACCTTCTGATGCAGCCATTGTAAATGTAAAAGGAACAAATAAAAATATCGTTATTTCGGTAGATTGTAATTCTCGTTATGTCAATGCAGATCCAGAAAAAGGAACAATGATAGCTGTTTCGGAAGCTGCAAGAAATATTGTTTGTAGTGGTGGAGAACCTGTTGCGATTACAAACTGTTTGAATTTTGGAAATCCATATATTCCAGAAGTATATTGGCATTTTGTGGGAGCGATAAAAGGTATGAAAGCAGCCTGTGAAGTTTTCAAAACACCTGTAACAGGGGGAAATGTGAGTTTTTATAATCAATCTTCTGATGAAGGTCCTGTTTTTCCTACTCCAACAATCGGAATGTTGGGGCTTTTGGAAGATATTAATCTCAAAATGACACTTGATTTCAAAAATGAAGGCGATATTATTTATCAATTAGGAACATCAAGAAATGATATTTCTTCGTCGGAATATTTGTATTCGTACCATAAATACAAAGCCTCTCCTGCGCCTTTCCTAGATTTGGAAGAAGAATCAAGATTACAAAAAACGATTTTAGAACTTATCAAAAACAAACTTATTGTTTCTGCTCATGACGTTTCGGACGGTGGACTTTTCGTAACACTTACAGAATCAGCCATGGCAGCCAGTAAAAACTTAGGTTTTTCTGTCAAGACTACTTCTCATAAAGTACGTAAAGATGCTTTTTGGTTTGGAGAAAGTCAGAGTAGAGTTGTTGTTTCGGTTTCTAAAGAAAAACAAGAAGAGTTTGAAACACTACTCAAAACTAATAATGTAGACTTTTCAAATCTTGGAAGCGTAGTTGCTGAAAAAGTATGTCAAGTAGATGGAAATATTTGGCTTTCAGTAGATGATGCAAAAGAAGAATTTGAAGCTACTTTGCCGAAGTATTTGAATTAATTTTATTTTGTATAACAGACTTCCCAGTCTGTTGAATTACAAAGTAAAACAAAAAAGGATATAGAATTTTTATGATTCTGTATCCTTTTTTTGTGGATTTTTATCTTTCTAACTAAAAAATAGAAGTTTTTTTTAGTTTATAGCTATATATAAACAAGGCACTTACTGAAAATCAATTTTTTGTTTAGGTTAAAGGTTTTGACACGTAGATAGTTAAGTATTGATTTTCTTAAACATATCCTAATATTTATCATTTTCATAATTTAGTTATAAATTCTGATAAATAGCACATTAAAGTAGTTTTTTTATTATTACCATCTTATTTAGCATTACTACAGCAATATTAAGTATTCTATTAAAGAATTCAATTTTATTAAATAATAAATTTTATCGTGTTCATTAAATCTGAGATATTAATATTATGCAAATTTTTATTTCGATATAAATCGGAAAATTATAAGAATAGGCTGAAAAAATAGCTTTATAGGTAATAAAATATCATTCAATTAATAGAAAACAATAATTTATAAAGATGCTTAAAAAATCAATCAAAAAATAATTATATTAATTTTAATAGAAGTAAAGAGGTTTGTGTAATATTCTGTAAAAAATAGATTTTGTAGAATTAAATTTTAAAAAATGTTGTATTTAAAGTTTTTTATGTATATAATTGCAGCAAGTTAATATTTCATACACCAGTTAGACTGGATTGAAATACTGTTTCATTTAACATAAATTTAAAACAGACTTTAATTAAGCATTTTTACCCCTTTACAAAATTATTATTATGCAACTCAGAAAAAAATTAGGTTTAGCAACCTTGCTGGTAGGGCTTAGCTTTACAGCTTACGGACAAAATCAACAGGAAAAAGTCAAAATTCTTTCAGAAACAAATGTTACCAAATTAAAAGAAATTGCTGCAACCAAAACTAAACTTTATGAGCAGCGTAAAGCGCAAGCAATTATTTTTGCTAAAAAGAAAGGATTAAAAGTATTTCAAACATTGAAAGACGGAAGAGTAGCCGAATTGCAATTTATAGATAGATTTGGAAAACCAGTATATTATGTAACCTCTAGCAATCTAAATGCTGCCAAAACTACTCGTGCTGATAAAGTTTGGTCAGGAGGAAGTTTAGGGTTAAATTTGAACGGACAGGGAATGATTGTGGGAGAATGGGATGGTGGTCCTATACGTGCTACTCACCAAGAATTTGGAGGAAGAGTTACTCAAAAAGATGGTGTACCTTTTACCTCTGCCAATGGTAACAATGACCATGCTACACATGTAGCAGGTACAATGATGGCAGCTGGTGTAAATACAAATGCAAAAGGTATGGGACATCAGGCTACCCTTTGGGCAAACGAATGGAATAATGATGAGGCAGAAGCAACAAGCCAAGCAGCACAAGGATTAATTCTTTCAAATCACTCTTACGGATATGGAGCACAATTTCTTTCTACCTATCAATTTGGGTATTATGATGAACAAGCTGCTACATGGGATGAAATTACTTACAACGCACCTTATTATCTCCCTGTAAAAGCAGCAGGTAATGATAGAGGAAGTTATAATACAAGTAAAGGTGGATATGATTTAGTAACTGGATTTGCTACTTCAAAAAATGCACTTGTGGTGGCAGCCGTTTCTGCTGTAACTAATTATACAGGAGCGAATAGTGTAAATATGTCAAGTTTTAGCTCTTGGGGGCCAACAGATGATGGACGTATCAAACCAGATATTTCAGGTTGTGGTGTAAGCGTGTATTCTACGTCAAGTTCTGGAAATACATCATACAATACAAAATCAGGTACATCAATGGCAAGTCCTAATGTAACAGGAACACTATTGCTTATCCAACAACATTACAAAAACTTAAATAGTGGCAACTTTATGCGTTCTGCTACTTTGAGAGGTTTGGCTATTCATACAGCTGACGAAGCAGGTAGTGCAGATGGACCAGATTATCGTTTTGGTTGGGGATTATTAAATGCTGAAAAAGCTGTAAACCTTATTACAAGTAAAGGAACAAGTTCGGTAATCGATGAAAAAACATTAGCAAATAACGGAACATATACATTACAAGTAACTGCAACAAGTTCTGCTCCTTTAGAAGTTACTGTTTGTTGGACAGACCCTAAAGGTACACCAGTTTCGGGTAATCAAGTAGATAATGGAGCTGTTATGCTTGTAAACGACCTAGATGTGCGTGTAACAGGAGGGGGAAGTACAAGTTTTCCTTGGGTATTGAATCCAGCATCACCAAATAGTGCAGCTACAAAAGGCGATAACTTTAGAGATAATGTAGAAAAAGTATATATTGCTAATCCAGTAGCTGGACAAACTTATACAATTACAGTTTCGCATAAAGGTTCTTTACAATCAGGCGCACAAGCTTATTCATTAATTGTATCTGGAGTTGATTTAGGTGGAACAAACCCTACAACTTGTGCCGTTCCTAGTGGACTAAATTCATCAAATATTGCTAATACAACAGCTACACTTAGCTGGAATACAGTAAGTGGAGCAGCAAACTATGATGTTCGTTTTCGTCAGGCAGGAACAACTACTTGGACAAACTTAAACGGTAATACTTCTACTTCAAGAAATTTAACAGGACTTACAGCAGATACAAACTACGAATTCCAAGTTCGTACAAATTGTTCTGCTTCTTCAAGTGCATATTCTTCAAGTGCTACCTTTACTACAACTGGTGGTGTAGTAGTTCCAACATACTGTGTTTCAAAAGGAAATAATAGTTCTTACGAATGGATTGCAGGAGTACAAATTGGTTCTTTCAGCAACACGAGTGGAAATGATGGTGGTTATGCAGACAGAACTTCTACAACTGTAACCTTAGAACAAGGAAGTGCAAATGCTTTAACACTTACTCCTGGTTTTTCTGGAAGCACTTATAATGAATACTGGAAAATTTGGGTTGATTTCAATAAAGATGGGGATTTTGACGATGCTGGCGAACTAGTTTTTGATGCAGGTTCATTAAGTAATTCTGCTGTATCTGGTACATTGAATATTGCTTCAAATGCAGCTACTGGTACAACACGTATGAGAGTATCTATGAAATACAATGGTGCACAAACTGCGTGTGAAACTTTCACGTATGGCGAAGTTGAAGATTATACTGTAAATATTCCTAAAGGCTCAACACCTTCTTGTGGTCTTCCTACTGGTTTAGCTACTTCAGCAGTTACATCTAGCTCGTTTACAGCATCTTGGTCAGCAGTTAGTGGTGCAGCTTCTTATGATGTACGTGTACGCACTGGTGGAGGAAGCTGGTCTTCTTTTAATAGTACTTCTACTTCTCTTAATGTAACAGGAGCAGCAGCTTCTACAGCTTATGAAATTCAGGTACGTGCAAACTGTTCAGCTGTTAGTAGTGAATACTCTTCAAGTGTTTTTGTTACAACTTCTGCACCTCCAGCATTAAATTACTGTGTATCTAAAGGAAATAGTGTTTCTGATGAGTGGATTCAGCGTGTACGCTTAGGTTCTATTGATAACAACTCTGGTGCAAACGGTGGATATGCAGATTTTACAAACCTTTCTACTACACTAGCAAAAGGAAGTAGCTATACAATTACAATTAATCCTGCTTGGGCTAGTAGAACATATAGTGAAGCCTACGATGTATGGGTTGATTATAACCAAGATGGAGATTTTGACGATGCAGGAGAAGCTGTTTATACGCTTAGCCGTACAACAAGTACACAAGTAAGTGGTTCGTTTACAGTCCCTTCGTCTGCATTAGGTGGCGCAACTCGTATGCGTGTATCAATGAAATATAATGCAAATTCTACTCCTTGTGAAACATTCTCTTATGGTGAAGTAGAAGATTATACAGTAGTAATTAACTCTGCTAATAAAGCAACCTTTAACAAAGCACAAGCTAGTTCGGTAACTACTCAGACTGATGTAGTTTCTACAAGTGCAGATTTTGCTTTTGTTGCTTATCCAAATCCTGCAAGTTCTTTATTAAATGTTAAGTTAGGTTACTTTGGAGTTAATTCTGAATTGGTAGTATATAGCATAACTGGTTCAGAAATGATACGTACTTCGCTTGGTAAGCAAAATACCACTCTTGATATTTCTAAACTTGCAAGAGGAATGTATATTCTGAGTGTAAATAATGGACGTGAAGTAGAAACAATCAAATTTATAAAAGAGTAAAATCTTAACTCTCAATTAAAACTTAACAAAAAAGGCGATTCTATTTTGAATCGTCTTTTTTTTGAATCACACAATTAAAAGTTTTTGATTTGTGTGCTTTTTGTGTAGTCTGTTTTACTTAGTTTTTTGGTTTGTGATTGTCAGTGTAAAATAGCAAAATACAAATACATGGCAGGATGCCGAATACATATAAGTCACTCGGCAAAGCCAAGCGACGGCATTTATGGTTTTATGAGCGACAGCAGGGGTTTAATTCTGTATTATTAGAAATACTTCTTACAAAACCCAAAAAATCTTCTTTTGGGTTTTCTAAATGGCTAATCAAAATATCATAAATTACGATTGCACCAGCATTTATAAACGGGTTTCTAGGTATTCCATTATCTACTTCTAGTTGAGTAAGAGAATTGAATGGATTTCCAGAAGGCTCAACACCAAGCCGAGTCCAGATTTTTTCACCTACCATTCGATACGCTAAAACTAATGATAATACTTTAGCAATACTTTGAATAGAAAACTTATCTTCCCAGTTTCCAATACCGAAGTTGTTTTGGTCAAGCGTAGAAATATATATTCCAAAGTTTTCTGAATCAATAGTTGCTAGTTCAGGAATATAAGAAGCTACATTTCCTTTATCTTCTAAATTTTTAATTTTGTAGTATATCTCTTCAATTATTTCTTTAAAATTCACTTTTGATGTTGTTTTATTTGGTTCATTTCATTCAAAATATAACTTCTTAAGTTTTCAGGTTCTTTTAGATGCACATAATCTAAGAATAAACTATCAGGAAAGTAACCAATATTACTTAAATAATAAGTTAATTCATTTTCTAAAGATAATCCTAAAACTTCCTTTTTATTAAAACGTTGTACTACTCTTTTATTAGACACTTTAGTTGGTGCTGGTATAATGTAGAAACTTATATTGTTTGTAGTGCATAATTTATTTATTTTAATTAAGTATTCTTTTGAAATAGGAGATAAAAAAGTATAATCAATACTATCATCGGAATTAAAATTAGGACTCCAGTTTGACGTTAATATGTATGGTTCACGACAAAAATTAGAAAACGGTATTTTATCTATTTGATTTATTACAGTATTAGAAAACACATCTACATATTCATCTTTATAAAATGGCTTTAAGAAATAATGAAAAGTAAAAATTTGATTTAGATTATTTTGAAAACTAAATGGATTATATATCATATAAACCCTCTCAGGTTTGTTACCTGATTTGAGATAATTATTTAGTAAAAGATATTGACCAATCACTCCAATCGCTTGATTAGAAGCTAACGAATTTATTGAATCATGGTCGTTCTTGTTACTGAATAGTTGATTCCCAACGCTATCGCCAATAAGTACAATCTTTTTGTTTGATTTCTGCTTACTTTTTTTGATAGATATATAAATTTCATTACCTGCAACAATGTTTTTATATTCATCACTAATTAGTAGGTAGATTGATCTTATATATAACACGGAAATTAATGGAATAAAAAATAAAATAGACCTTCTGACAAACTGTTTCATAATTAAAATTGGAAATAAATAAATTGTTGCTCATTGCCACCAAACCAATAAATTGCAGCTATAATTAAGTAATATAGGGCATATCTGAATGGACGCTTCCACTTCATACCTATATCTGAAATTGCGTATTGCCCCTCTCTTCCTGCCCACTCCATTAGAATAAAAATTAACACTAAAAACAAAACTTCATATCCAATTTGCCAATGAACTAAGTTTATTGTTTGAACATATCCACTTTTTGTCATAAGACCAATTAGCATGTCTTGAATAAATGAAAAGGCATGTCCAATATTTTCAGCTCTGAAGAATATCCAAGCAAAAACGGTAAGAGCAAATGTGGAGAGCATGAAAAATAATTCTTTTAGACTTGGTAAAAGTTTTCCTTTTGCTACTATCTCTAAATTATTTCGATTAATATTGGTCAGCAAAAGAGGTAGAAAATAAACAGCATTTAGTATTCCCCAAATAATAAACGTCCAATTTGCACCATGCCAAAACCCACTTACAATAAAAATAATAAATACATTTCTAATCTTTGCCCAGTTACTGCCACGACTGCCACCCAAAGGAATATAAAGATAATCTCTAAACCAAGTAGAAAGGGAAATATGCCACCTTCTCCAAAACTCAGCAATGTCTCTTGAAAAATAAGGAAAATTAAAATTTTGCATTAAATCAAAACCAAAAAGCCTAGACGTTCCAATTGCAATATCAGAATATCCTGAAAAGTCACCATAAATTTGAAAAGTAAAGAATAGAGCACCAAGTACCAATGTGCTTCCCGAATATTCAGTTGAATTATTAAAAATGAGATTTGCATATTCTGCACAATTATCAGCAATTACAACTTTTTTGAATAAACCCCATAGAATTTGGCGCATACCATCAACTGCTTTCAAATAATCAAAATTGCGCTTTTTATAGAACTGGGGAAGTAAATGGGTTGCCCTCTCAATTGGCCCTGCAACTAATTGAGGAAAAAAGCTAACAAATGCTGAAAATGCAATAAAGTCGCTTGTTGGCTCAAGTTTTCGCTTGTAAACGTCAATTGTGTAACTCAAAGTTTGAAAAGTATAAAAACTAATTCCAACAGGTAAAATGATATTTAATGAGGTAATCTTTATTTCTGTACCTAAAAATGAAAATGCAGTAATAAAGTTATCAAGAAAAAAATTATAATATTTAAAAAAAACTAGCAATCCAAAATTAACTAAAACACTTATACTTAATAATACTTTTCTTTTATATTGATTTTCTTGAGTTTTTAATCCTTGCCCAATAACATAATCAACAACAGTACTAAAGATAATCAACAATAAAAATCTCCAATCCCACCAACCATAAAATAAATAACTCGCAACTACTATTAGAAAGTTTTGGAGGTTTAGACTTTTATATGTTATAAACCAATAAAATATAAATACTACTGGCAAAAAAATTGCAAAATCAATTGAATTAAATAACATTATTGAGTGTCTATATAATTATAACAGGTTAACTTTTTTGTGTAATGCTATCATTCAGCATAATACAAATTTATTTCAGCAAATGTAGTAACATTCCGTCATTTTAACAAAGCCTATTTCTTGTGTTTTCCTTCATATATTTGGCATTCCTATTCAACCTATTTGTATAAAAGTTCCCCATACAGAGAAATAATCTAAAATAATTGAGAATTTTTATACTAACTGTTTGGAAGTCTGTAAATTATTTGTACCTTTGCATTCCCTAAAGGATACTATACGTGAACAAATTGTTGTCATTTAATGGCAAAATAAGTTGTTCATTTGCGTACAAGTCCTTTTTCAAAATCGCTTTTCTTGAGCTTTTCTTCATTCCACAATGAAAAAGCTGTTAGAATATACTAATAAAAAAATCTTTTAATTAAGATTACTATTAAAGAATTTTTTGAGAAAGAATCCAATACGTGTGAATCTGTTTCACATAGCATCTAAAGTATTTATTAAATACTAAAGGGATTTGAAAAGCGTAATTTAATCTCACTTCTTTTACTCATTGTAGAAAGAACTACATTATATTAAGTTTTTTGAAAAGGTTAAGATTCCTAATCCGAATCTATCCTTTAAAAGAAAGCTTTTTTTGTTGTTTGTCTCTGAATGAAAAAAAGAACAGAATAAAAACGTAATTCATAATTGATATTTTGAAAAGATTTGATTTTGTAAGATTAATTCATAATTCAATTATTCGTTTTTCTCAAAAATCATTTTCAAATTTATCTTTTTAAAGACCATTAAACGCAAAAGGAGTTATGTTACAGCCTAAGCGCACCAAGTTTCGTAAACGTCATAAAGAAGTACGTCGTACTAGAGGTATTGCTCAACGTGGTTTTTTGGTGGATTTTGGTGATTTCGGTATCAAAGCCTTGGAGCCAGCGTGGATTACTTCACGTCAAATTGAAGCAGCTCGTATTGCCGTTACTCGTGCAATGAAGCGTCAAGGTCAGGTCTGGATTCGCATTTTCCCTGACAAACCAATTACCAAAAAACCTGCAGAGGTTCGTATGGGTAAGGGTAAAGGTGCTCCTGAATATTGGGTAGCTCCTGTCGTACCAGGTACAGTGCTTTTTGAAATTTCGGGTGTAGATAAAGAAACAGCTAGTGAAGCATTGCGCCTTGCAGCTCAAAAATTACCAATCAAAACTAGATTTGTAACTCGTATTGATTACGAAGCATAAACCTAAGTAACGATTAAGGTAAATCTAAAACATCTTAACCGACCCTTATTTCAAAAAAGTTATGACAATTAAAGAAACAAAAGAAGAAATCAGAGGACTAGATGACGCAGCCTTAGCTACTAAAATAGCTGAACAACAAACTGCTCTTCAACGCTTGAAATTTAGCCACGCTATTTCTCAAATTGAGAACCCTTCAAGTATAAGAGATGCAAAACGTATGGTAGCTCGTCTAAAAACTGAACAAACAGCAAGAAAAATTGCTAAATCTAAGTAATTACTTATTATCATATTGAGTAATTATTTCTAACAGTATTCTGACTATGGAACAACAACCAACAGTACAAAACACTGAGCGTGCAAGCCGTAAAGAACGTATTGGAATTGTCAAAAGTAATAAAATGACATCTACAATCACTGTTTCGGTAGAACGTAAAGTGAAGCACCCATTATACGGAAAGTTTGTGAAGAAAACTTCTACATTCATGGCACACGACGAAGGCAATACTGCTAATATCGGAGACCGTGTTCGTATTATGGAAACAAGACCATTGAGCAAACTTAAACGTTGGCGTTTGGTCGAAATCTTAGAACGTGCTAAGTAATTGTATGTGTTTTTAATAAAAACTACAATAAAAAGCCTTTCTAGTTTTGTCTTAAAAGATTTTAACTAATCTATTAAAACAAATCAATCTAAAAATAACGTTACTTTTTTTGGTTATTCATTTATAATCAATTTTAGTAGCACATCGTTTCACTCTCTAATTATTATTGAGCGATGATTCAACAAGAAAGTCGTTTAGCAGTTGCTGACAACTCTGGAGCAAAAGAAGTTTTATGTATTCGTGTATTAGGCGGTACAAAGAAACGTTATGCTTCTGTAGGAGATACAATTGTCGTTTCTGTTAAATCTGCAATCCCTTCTGGAAATATTAAGAAAGGTGCAGTTTCGAAAGCAGTCGTAGTGCGTACCAAAAAAGAGATACGCCGCAAAGATGGTTCATATATTCGCTTTGAAGAAAATGCAGCAGTATTACTAAATGCTCAAAATGAGCCTCGTGGTACTCGTATTTTTGGTCCAGTGGCACGTGAACTAAGAGATAAAAGATTCATGAAAATTGTTTCTTTAGCTCCCGAAGTACTTTAATATCAACTAAATTATTAATTTGCAATTACAAATTGATAATTAAATTGTTAAAAAGTCTTCTTTAAATTATTAAGTGTTAGACACTAATGTACTAATTGTACAAATCCTTACGGATTATGAAAAAGAAAAACACTCAAAAATCTGTCAAACTTCATGTAAAGAGGGGAGACAACGTAATCGTAATTGCGGGCAACCACAAAGGCGAACAAGGAACAATTACTGAGGTAAAAGTTAGTGAGCAACGTGTTATCTTAGAAGGAATTAATATGGTTAAGAAGCATATTAAACCGTCTGCTAACAATCCAGAAGGTGGTATCATCGAAATGGAAGCTCCTATTCACATCAGCAACGTAGCGCATGTAGATGCCTCTGGCAAAGCTACTCGTATCGGTCGCAAAAAAGATGAGAACGGTAAGCTTGTTCGTTATTCTAAAAAAAGTGGTGAAATTATTAAATAGTTATGGCAACACCTCGTTTAAAAGATAAATACTTCAATGAAGTAGTTCCTGCTCTTAAAGACAAATTCGAATTCAAATCAGTCATGCGAGTGGCTCGTTTGCAAAAAATTTGTATTAATAGTGGAGTTGGAAAAGCTGTTTCAGACAAGAAACTCATCGATACTGCTGTAGAAGAAATTTCTACTATCGCTGGACAACGTGCCGTACCTACCTATTCTAAAAAGGCTATCTCGAACTTTAAACTTCGTGAAGATATGCCAATTGGTGTACGTGTAACGCTTAGAGGCGATCAGATGTATGAATTCTTAGACCGTTTAGTAACAGTTTCAATGCCTCGTGTACGTGACTTCAAAGGTATTAGCGATAAAGGCTTTGATGGTCGTGGAAACTATACATTGGGCGTGAAAGAACAAATTATATTCCCTGAGATTTCAATTGACAAAGTCAAGCAAATTACAGGAATGGATATTACCTTTGTTACTTCTGCTCAAACGGATGAAGAAGGGTTAGCTCTTTTGAAAGAATTGGGTATGCCGTTTCGCACTTAATAATTGCTGAACGCAACTACTGGATTCAATCAATTTTGAACAAATCTGACTTTATCTAAATCTATGTTTTTATCTAAATTTACTTTAATTTATTCCTAATAGAACAAAATTAAACTAGAAATTTAAAAATATCGTTTCAGAACCAAGCCTAATTGAAGTTCAAATCTAATAAAGTTCAAATCCAAATCTAAGTCAATCATACATTATGGCTAAATCATCGATGATTGCACGTGAGCGTAAACGCCAAAAATTGGTAGATAAATACGCTGCAAAACGTGTAGAACTCAAAAAACTTGCAAAGGACGGAGATGTTGAGGCGCAAATCGCTCTTGACAAACTTCCAAAAGATTCTTCTCCTGTTCGCTTGCATAATCGTTGCCGTTTGACGGGTCGCCCTCGTGGCTACATGCGCCGTTTTGGTATCTGTCGTGTCGTTTTTAGAGAAATGGCAAACGACGGAAAAATACCAGGCGTAACCAAATCAAGCTGGTAATACTTTTTACAAGAACTAGAATAATTTCGAATTCTTTAGAACCTTTACAACATTTAGGGAATAAAAAATTAAGTTCTTTTTTCATATTTCCTGAATACAAACCTTGAGGGAATGACAACGGATCCTATTGCAGACTATCTGACTAGACTCAGAAACGCAATCAAAGCTAATCATAGAATTGTGGAAGTTCCAGCTTCAAAATTGAAGAAGGAAATGACTAAAATTTTATATGATAAAGGCTATATACAAGGCTATAAATTTGTTGATGCTCCTGTAGGTGCATCTATCAAAATAGCATTAAAGTATCATCCTGCTACTCGTACTCCTGCGATTACACACTTAGAGCGTGTAAGCAAGCCAGGTCTGCGTCAGTATCGCAAAGCAAGTGAATTACCACGTGTACTCAATGGATTGGGTATTGCTGTAATTTCTACTTCACACGGCGTTATGACTGACAAAGAAGCTCGTACAAACAGTGTAGGAGGAGAAGTGCTTTGCTACGTATATTAATATTGCACTCATTTCATATAATTCGTATAATTCATTTAGGTTTTTAATTATTTGATTTATACTCTTTGTAGCAAAACTAATTTCTGTTAATCGCTAAAATGAAAATTGTTACAGAACTATAAAAACAGTAATTAAATTATCTAATAAATCTGATAGAAAATGTCACGAATTGGTAAAAACCCAGTTACTATCCCTAGTGGAGTAACTATAGACGTTTCGGAAAACACCATCAAAGTCAAAGGTACAAGAGGCGAGCTTTCTCGCACTATTGACCCAAGAATCACTGCTAAAGTGGAAGATGATAAGTTGGTTTTCGAACGTAAAGACGAAGAAAAACAGACTCGTGCTATGCATGGCTTGTACCGTTCATTGGTACAAAATATGGTGGAAGGCGTTTCTAATGGCTACAAAACTCATTTAGAGCTTGTAGGTGTTGGATATAAAGCAGAAGCAAAAGGTCAAATCCTTGAGCTTAATTTAGGTTACTCACACGCTATCTTTTTGCAAGTGCCAAAAGAAATTGCTGTAAGTGCTGAAATGCTTAAAGGTCAGAACCCAAAAGTTACCTTAGAATCTAGCGACAAAGAATTACTCGGACACATTACTGCCAAAATTCGTTCTCTTCGTAAAGTAGAGCCGTATAAAGGTAAAGGTGTACGCTTTGTAGGCGAACAGGTTCGTCGTAAGGCTGGTAAGAGCGCAGGTAAATAATCATTGACAAATTATTTACTTATTTATATAAATTGTCGGGCTCTTTTAAAATGGAGCAGACAATTATCTTGACTAAGAATTTAATTTTGATACGATAACTTCGTGTTCCTTATTTTGAGAAATTTTATAATAAACTAGTATCATGGCAACTACCGCACGTAAGAGTCAGCGTCGAACACGTATTAGACGTAGTATTCGTAAAAAATTAGTCGGAACAGCCGAAAGACCACGTCTTTCTGTATTTCGCAGTAATAAATATATTTATACCCAGCTCATCGATGATGTAAATGGGCATACCCTTGTGAGTGCTTCTCTCAAAGATATTGACGCTGAGAAACACATCAATCAAGAATTATCGAAACAAGTAGGCGCAAAACTCGCTGAACGTGCTAAAGAAAAAGGCATCGATAAAGCAGTTTTTGATCGTGGTGGTTTCTTGTATCATGGAAATATCAAAGCAGTAGCAGAAGGCGCACGAGAAGGTGGACTTCAATTCTAAACCCTTTGCAACCTAATAAATTATGGCAGCAAACGTAAATACCGTGAAAGCGAGTGAAATAGAACTAAAAGAAAAAGTAGTTACTATCAACCGTGTAGCGAAAGTAGTAAAAGGTGGTCGTCGTTTCAGCTTTGCAGCATTAGTTGTAGTTGGCGATGGCAACGGTGTAGCAGGTTATGGACTTGGCAAAGCTAATGAAGTAACAGATGCTATTCAAAAAGGTATAGAAGACGCTAAGAAAAACTTAGTAAAAGTACCTATCATCAGACAAACTATACCTCACCCAATTATTGGGAAATTTGGTGCAGCTAAAGTAATGCTTAAGCCTGCAACACCAGGTACAGGAGTTATTGCTGGTGGTGGAGCGAGAGCCGTATTGGAAGCAATCGGTATCGAAAATGTACTTGCTAAATCTCAAGGCTCAAATAACCCAGGAAACGTAGTTCGTGCTACTTTTGATGCATTATTGCGTATGCGTGATGCAAAATCAGTTGCTGAGCAGCGTGGTGTTAATCTTACCAAAGTTTTTAATGGGTAAGTAGAATATGCAGAAAAGATAAATGGTAATTGTCAAGACACCTTAAAGGTGTCAGACAATTCAATTTTTAGAAGATTCTGTTTTATTTAATTACCAAAAACTATTTAGTAAAATGGCGAAAATTCGTATTACTCAGGTGCGTAGCTCAATCAAACGCCCAAAAAAACAACGCCTAACTTTGCATGCTTTAGGGCTTCGCAAAATGCACCAAACCGTAGAACAGGAAAATACTCCTAATATCGTCGGTATGGTAAAGGCAGTATCACATTTAGTAAAAGTAGAGGAAGCATAAGGACAAAATTCATTGTTGTTATAATTTTAAAAGTTATAGACAAAATGATTGGAAAAAGTTTTTTTTTCCTACCTTTGCAACTCACTTAGCAAATTCCTTATTGAATAGGCAGACATACGTTTTGTTCCTTTATAAGGATTTTGTCTTTTAATTCATTATACTTTGCTCAAAGCGTTTAGCCTATAGAATTATAGAAATACAAAACAAAACTTATTTAAGTTTTGGTATTAATAGATTAGGAAACAGCGAGTTTTGAGTAAATAAAAACTAATCTAACTGATGAAACTTCACCAATTAAGACCTGCAAAAGGGGCTGTAAAGTCTAGAAAAAGAGTAGGTCGTGGACAAGGTTCTGGACGTGGTGGTACTTCTACACGTGGACACAATGGAGCACAATCTCGCTCTGGTTATAGTCAAAAACTAGGTTTTGAAGGTGGACAGATGCCACTTCAACGTCGTGTTCCTAAATTTGGATTCAAAAATCCAGGTCGTGTAGCTTACAAACCAATTAACTTGGACACTCTCCAAGAACTTGCTACAAAGAAAAATACTAATGTTATCGATGTAGAATTATTAGCTGCAAATGGTTTAGCAGGAAAAGGCGATTTAATCAAAGTATTGAATCGTGGAGAACTGACTATGGCTATTGAAGTTACTGCACACAAATTTTCAGCTTCTGCAAAAGAAAGTATTGAAAAAGCAGGTGGAAAAGTTACTACTCTATAATAAACAAGATAGAAAAGCCGATTATGATTTACCAAATGTAGTTCGTAATTGGCTTATTTTGCTTACATTTGTTTATTAGATTACGGATTAAAATACAATTTATACTAATTACTATGTTTATTAGTGCTTGTTTAGAATTATTTCTGAGAGCCTATAAAATTTAGTAAACTAGAAAAAGAATTATGAAGAAGTTTTTTGAAACTATAAAAAATATCTTTTCTGTAAAAGAACTCAAAGATCGCATCTTCCTTACTTTGGGATTATTAATGGTCTTTCGTTTAGGTTCTTTTATTGTTTTGCCAGGTATTGACCCTAGCAAACTTGAAAAAAGTACAGGTGTTTTAGGAATGCTTAATGGTATTCTTGGAGGAGCTTTTGAGCGTGCCTCTATTTTTGCTTTAGGTATTATGCCTTATATATCTGCATCAATTATCATTCAACTTCTGACTGTGGCTGTTCCAACATTCCAAAAAATGCAGAAAGAAGGAGAGTCGGGACGTAAAAAGCTCACTCAAATCACTCGTGCACTTACTATACTTATTACTATCGGACAAGGTTTTGCTTATCTAAAAGGAACTGTTCCTATAGATGCAATTATTATTGACCAGACATTTTTCTTAATTTCTTCTATTGTCATTCTTACATCAGGAACTGTTTTCTGTATGTGGTTGGGAGAAAAAATTACGGACAAAGGAATTGGTAATGGTATTTCACTTCTAATCATGATAGGAATTATTTCACGTTTTCCTACTGCCATAGTAGCAGAAGCTACTTTGAAAGGAATGGGAGGAATATTTATCTTTGTTTTAGAAATATTAGCTCTTTACCTAGTGGTAATGGGAGTAGTTCTTATCGTACAAGCTGTGCGTTATGTACCTCTTCAATATGTAAAGCAAGTAGCAGGTCGTTCTCAAAAACAAATGCTTACTCAGAAAAAACGTTCTGCATTACCTCTTAAAGTAAATGCAGCAGGTGTAATGCCAATTATCTTTGCTCAAGCTCTTATGTTTTTGCCACCTTTGGTAGCAGGAGCTTTCCAAGGAGAAGATACACCAAATGCTGATTATATTGCAAGCGTATTCTCTGATTTTACTTCATTAGAATATAATATTCTTTTTGCTGTCCTGATTATTGCATTTACGTTTTTCTATACAGCAATGACTATCAATGTTCAGCAAATTTCAGATAACTTAAAAGATAGTGGTGGATTTGTACCAGGTGTTACACCAGGTGAAGAAACTAAAAATTACTTAGGTAAAATTTTGGATAGAATTACTCTTCCAGGTGCAATCTTTATTGCTATTATAGCTGTTCTTCCTGCTATTGCAGCAGCAGCTACAGTAGGAGATCAATTTGCTCAATTCTATGGTGGAACTTCTCTACTTATTATGGTAGGTGTAGTTTTGGATACCCTTCAACAAATTGAGAGTTATTTATTGAATAAAGAATATGACGGACTAATGAATACAGGAAATGTAAAAGGTCGTCAAGCTCAACCAATGAATTACATATAAATCCAAACAAAAGTGTTATTTTTTTTATTAATATAATACGATTTTGTGAGATATTATAAATACAAAGCATCAAGAATCGTCTTGGTGCTTTGTTTGTTTTTATGATATAGAATTCAAATTAACCCTAACTTATTATCATTGATTCAAGTTTTACTAAACTGAATCATCTTATTTCTTTTATTCTTATTGCTATCTATACTTGATAATTTGATAAGAAAACTCAACTGAAAAATGGGAAAACCAATATACAAGACAGCTCAAGATTTAGAAAAAATGCGTGCAAGTGCAGATTTACTAGGACGCACACATGCAGAAGTAGCCAAACGTGTTATGCCTGGTATTACTACACTTGAACTTGATAAAATAGCCTTTGAATTTATAAAAGATAATGGAGCAGTTCCTAGCTTTTTAGGACTTTATGGATGTCCTAGTTCTTTACTTACTTCTGTAAATGACCAAGTAGTTCATGGATTGCCTAATAATCGTCCTCTAAAAAATGGAGATATTGTTTCAATTGACTGTGGTGTTTTACTTAATGGTTTTCACGCAGATAGTGCTTATACCTATGAAATTGGAGAAGTAAGCCTAGAAGTGAAAAACTTATTGAAAGCAACTAAAGAAGCTTTGTATTTAGGAATTGAACAGTTAGTCTATGGAAATAGAATAGGAGATATAAGTAATGCTATTCAAAAACATTCAGAAGGAAAAGGATATTCAGTGGTAAGAGAATTAGTTGGACATGGAGTGGGAAGAAGTCTGCACGAAGGACCCGAAGTACCAAATTTTGGAAAACCTAAAAAAGGAGATAAAATAAGAAATGGATTAGTAATAGCTATTGAACCAATGATTAATATGGGTTCAAAAGCTGTTGTACAAGCCTCTGATGGGTGGACTATTATGACTAGAGATGGAAAGCCTTCTGCACACTTTGAGCATACTGTAGCTGTGGTAGATGGAAAACCAGAAGTTTTGACAACCTTTAAATATATCGAACAAGCTATCAAGATTTTTCATAGTTAATTCTATTTAGTTACTCTCATAAAATCTAACAAATGCTTATTTCGGAGTATATAAGAAAAAATACCCCCTTGTTAATTTCTACTCAAGTAGATGAGCGAGAAAGTCAATCAACTTTACGTTTTTTGATAGAAGACACTTTATCAATAAATAGAATTGATTTTTCTACTCACTTATTAAATCAAAAAGAAATTGATTTATTAAATCAAAGTATAGAACGATTGAAAAATAATGAGCCTTTACAGTATATTACGAGTAAGGCTCATTTCTATGGATTAGAGTTTGAAGTTAGTCCTGCCGTTTTGATTCCAAGACCTGAAACTGAAGAACTTGTTCATCAAATTTTAAAAGATTTTGCAGATAAAAAACTACAAATAGCAGAGAAAAACAAGCACACTTTCTTAGAAGTGGGAACAGGAAGTGGCTGTATTAGTATTTCGCTTGCTAAAAACTTACCTCACTTACATTTTATAGCTGTTGATATTTCAAAAGATGCCTTAGATATAGCTCGTCAAAATGCGAAAAAGAATAATATAACTAATATAGAGTTTATAGAATTAGATTTTCTTCAAGAAGATTTCAGTGAAGTATTTTTGAAGTATCCTCAATTAAAAAAAATAAATCATTTAGTCAGTAATCCTCCTTACATTAGGGATTCTGAAAAGAGAGAGATGAGTAGTAATGTACTTAATTTTGAACCACATTTGGCTCTCTTTGTAGAAGACAAAAAACCACTTGTTTTTTATGAGGCATTAGTTAAATTTTTTGTATACAATGTAAATAATAAAGATGGCTTGCTTTATGTTGAAATAAATCAATATCTAGCAAATGAAACAAAAGACCTTTTTGTGAGTTTTGGTTTAGAAAACTATAGAGTTTTTAAAGATTTACAAGAAAATTCAAGATTTATAAGAGCTTGTTATACCTAAGCCCAAAATGTGTTTTAAAAGATAAAATATCATATTTTATTTCATTTAAGTTTTTTGAAATAAAACATCCATCAATTTTTTTTAAAAAAGATGATTTTTTTAGATAAAAAGCCACTATTTTTTATTAAATTATGTTTTTTTGGTTTAAATTTGCGAACAACTATCTTTGTGTTTTCATAGGAAGAAAAATTAGACGTTATATTGTACAAATTCAATTAGAATAATTATCAAGTATTCTAAGAAGATTATAATAATTAATTGCTAGTAAATAAATGAAATAATATATATAACAATGTTATTTTAAATAATTTCTTTCTAACAAACCCTATTATTTTAAACAAATTTTTCAAAGTGTTTATATACTAAAAAATTCAATAAAGATTTAATTTTATCTTGATTTTGGCTTATTTCTTTGATAAGTATCTAATTAAAAAGCGATTCTGTATTTGTTTTTACGTATTTTTGCGTTATATTTTTACAGAGTACACTAGATTTTTAAATACATATCAAGACCAAAAGTAGAAATCAAACTAACTAAAATAGTGCAATTGAAAAGGTAAATTGAAATAGAGTAAACTGAATCTTAAAATAAATTCTAGCGATTTTTAATTTTAGTTTCAACTTGTTTTTAGATTACTTTTTAATAAATTTAGTAGAATTTTAGAATAAAAATCTATTTTATTGGAGTTTATGTTGAATTATCTCAACTTATTTCAATATAAAGTTGGTGTCTTTTATAGTATTTATTTTCTTTGTAACAACTTAACCTAATCGCTAATCTCAATCTAATACCCTGATTATGAAAAAAGGAATCCGTAACCTGAGCTTATTGCTCATGTTTCTTTTGGCTGGTACATTCGCTAAAGCACAAGATGCTAATACGACAGCCGAAAGCGACGACAAAGCAAAAGATGGTGCTACAAGCATCTACGAACAATGGCATGACCCACAACGTTTTCGTTTACCACCTGCCGTAAATCAACTTCTCACTGACGAAGTTTCTCCTGCTATCAGTCGTGATGGCAAAACACTCATTTTCCAGTCTAACCGTGGAAAAGGATGGAAAGGCTATGGTCTTTATATGACTACTCGTGACGACAATGGCAAATGGACAAAACCAACTGCATTGGAATCAATCAACTCTAAAGCTGGCGATAGCACTGTAATTGCTGGTCCATTTTTAAGCTATGATGGAATGAGCCTTTTCTTTTCTTCTAACATGGAAGATACTAAAGGAGGAATGGATTTGTATGTAGCTACTCGTGAGAGTATGGACGGCGAATTTGGTGAACCTACAAACTTAGGTGACGTAAACACAGCTGATTACCAAGGTTTCCCAACTGTTTCTGCAGATGGAAATCGTCTTTATTATATGCAACGTGCTGAAGGTGCAGAAAATGATACTGATGAAGCAGGTTCTACTGAAGGAACTGAAGCTAAAAAATCTAAAAAAGAAAAAGTGTGGTGTTATACTGCAATGGTTTCTAGTCGTTCGGCTGATGATGTATGGTCTGCTGGTACAGAAGTAGTAGGAGCTATGAATGAAGATTGTAGCAAAGCATTTCGTATTATGCCTGATGGTGAAACAATGTTTTATACTTCTATGAGAGAAGGTGCTAAAATGCAAGGTCATACAAAAGGTATCCGTGCTGATGCTAAAGATTTTGATTTGTTTATGTCACGCATGGAAGGTGAATCTTGGGGTGAGCCAATGGCTGCTGATTTTGCTAATCATCTTTCTGCTGAAGGTTATGTAAGTATGGCACCAGATGATGGAGCACATACAGTTATGTATTTTGATGCTGACATGAATGCTTCTCGTGAAATTTTTTGGACATTAGTTCCTCCAGGTTTTGCTCCTCGTAGAGTAATGATGGCTCGTGGTAATGTGGAAGATTCTGTAACAGGAGAGCCTGTTTATACCATCATGAAGTTTGAAAATCAAACTCGTCCTTCTTTAGGATATGACCGTTACAATGACGAAGAAACTGGTAAATTCTCTACTGTAATTACAGAAGGAAATGTATATAAAGTGACTGTTGATCACAGTAGTTACCTACCATATACATTCACGTGGGATTTCACTAATGCTGACGAAATTACTAATCTTTACCAAAGAGTACGTTTAGTACCTAAAGGTGTTGAGGTTACTGTAACTCTTCTTGATGCTATTGATGAGCAACCTGTTGATGCAAAACTTACAGTGAAAGCTGCTGATGATACTAGTATTGGTGATGTTGAAAAAACAGGAACTGGTAAATACGAAGCTCGTCTTGAGCCAGGTCAGGTTTATACATTGACTGCTGAAGCAACAGGAAATTATATGGAAGAAGTAGATACTTTAGACCTTACTCAAGCTCAGTTTGGTGATAAAGTAAATAAAATTCTTTATTTACTTGATGCTACTAAAATTAAGTTTGATAACATCAACTTTGCAACAGCTCGTTGGGATTTGAATGCTGAAGCAACAGGTGAATTGGATAAAGTATATCAATTCTTGAAAGATTATCCTAAAATGAATATCCGTATAGAAGCACACACAGATTACCGTGGTGGTGACTCGTACAATCAACGTCTTTCTCAAAATCGTGCAAAATCTGCTTTGGATTACTTAGTTTCTAAAGGAATTCCTACTGATCGTTTAGAGTCTGAAGGATATGGTGAAGCAAGACCTACTGTTCCTAATGAAGTAGATGGAAGAGCTAATCAAGCTAACATGGCTATTAATCGTCGTGTAGAGTTCAAACTTGTTAGATAATAACACTTTGAAATTCTAAAGTACACTCTAAAATTAAATCTAAAACCTAACTAGATTAAATTTTAATTAAAAGACCAATTATCTATTTTGATAATTGGTCTTTTTTTAGTTTGTTTATTGATTATCAGTAAGTTATACTGTTTTTAAAACGGATGTATTTTTTTATTTTTGTAACTAAAGATCTATCTATACGTTAATACTTAGTTAGTAACCCTTATTTAGACAAGTTAGATTTTGAAATTTATGTTTTATTTTATAGAGAGTGATGTAAATCTTCATTATAAGTGCTTTTTTAGTTTTAAAAATTTTTATATTAATTATTTTTTGGTATGCGTATAAATTTACCACAAGTCAGAAATACTATTTTTTTATTATTTACCACTATCATTTGTATAGTGTTTTTTCTATTGCCAATAATTAGTATTGCTCAATATCTTCCTGATAATTTTGATAGTATTAAACCCTTGGGTAATAAATTAATGATTAAAATAAAGCCGAATAGTAGTAATAAGCTACAACAGGTTGATTCTCAATTCAAAACTCAAAAACTAGAAAGACGATTTAAAGTTCCAATTCAAAATTCCAAAAATCCTTCTATCAAAGCAATTCAAGCTAATGCTATTCGTCTGCAAGATTGGTATGAAGTGGAAATTTCGTCTTCTTCATCTCTTCAAGAAGCAATTCATTATTATCAAAATCAAGATTTTGTAGAATATGCAGAACCTATCTATCCTAACTACATTTTAGCACCACCTTATATTCCTAATGACCCTTCTATGGCAGCACAATGGCAACTAGATGTAAGTCAGTTGTATGCAGCTTGGGGATTACATAAAGGAGATAGTAATACAGTTATTGGAATTGTAGATACAGGAGTACATTATATACACCGAGATTTAAAAAATCAAATTAAAGTTAATTATGCTGAAAAATATGGACAAGCTGGAATAGATGATGATAATAATGGATTTGTAGATGATAGTTTAGGATATAGTTTTGGGTTTATGTCACCTGCCTCACATGATTTTCAAGGACATGGAACGGGGGTTGCTGGTATGGCTGCTGCTACTACAGATGATGGTTTAGGTATAGCAGGAACAAGTTTTAATTGTCGTATTCTGCCTGTGGCAGTCCTTTCTCCTTCCTATCAAATTGTAAATATGTATGATGGGATTTTGTATGCAGCTGAAAATGGTTGTAAAGTTATCAATGTTTCTATTGGTCGTCCTAATTTAGGTTTTCAGTGGGAACAAGATGTCATTGATTATGTAACACTTGTTAAAGATGCTTTGGTAGTAGCTGCAGCAGGAAATACAGCACAAGAATTAGATTTTTATCCTTCATCTTATAATCATGTACTTTCGGTAGCACACTCTGACGCAGGTGATAATAAATTTTCAGGTGCAACTTTTAGCAATTATGTAGACGTAATGGCACCAGGAGCTAGAGTTCTTACTACCACTGCAAATGGTAGTTATAGTTATGCTTGGGGTTCATCATACGCTTCCCCATTTGTAGCTGGTATTGCTGCTTTAGTACGTTCAGCATTTCCTCATTTATCAGCAGACCAAGCAGGCGAGATTGTTCGTGTAACATCTGATAACAAATATCATTTACCTGCAAATGTACCCTATTTTGAAAAACTTGGTAAAGGCAGAGTAAATGCTTTTAGGGCTTTGAATGAACAAAGTAGTGCAAAATCTATAAGGATGAACAATACTTCTTATTTTGGTAGAAATGGACAAACGGCTTTTTCTGGAGATACAATTACATTAGAAGCTGATTTTATTAATTATTTGAATCCAATTACTCAAAATGGAAAAGTTATTATTTCTACGTCTTCTCCTTATATAGAAATTTTAGATAGTGTATTTAACACAGACATGATGGCAACTATGCAACAGAAAAATAATGCTGCTGTTCCTTTTCGTTTTGTGGTTAGTCAGAATGCACCCTTGGATTTGAATGTAAAGTTTCGTTTAGGTTTTTCAGATACAAACTATTCAGATTATCAATATTTTAGTATTCCTGTTAATGCTCCTTATTTAGCTATTCCATTTAATACTATAAATTTTACACTTACAGGAAATGGGCGTGCAGGTTTTTATGATATTTATAATAGTTTGGGAAAAGGAATTACATCAAATAATTCTCAAACTTTGCAAGAAGGAGGATTAATTATAGGTAAATCTTCTACAAATGTTTCAGATAATGTTTTGACAAATATAGGAGGCATTGTTAAAGATGATGATTTTAAAATGATTGATATTCCTAGAATAACAGAAAAAACACCATTTTTTACAAAAGCTACTTCAAAATTTGCTGATACATTAGGTACAATTATCCCTCCTGTTGGAGTAAGTGTAAAACATACTGTAAAAGGACGCACCAATACTCCTCATCATCAATATATTATTTTAGAATATGAGTTTACAAATGTAAGTGGAGCTGTAATGGACTCTATGAATGTAGGTTTGTATTATGATTGGAATTTGGGAGATTATACACGCAATTTTGCAGATTGGGATACTAACCGTCAATTTGGTTATGTATTCGGAATGGGTACTAGTGGATATGCAGGTATAAAAGCAATTAGTTCGAATAAAACCTATTTTGCATTAGATTTTGAAAATGTAGGTGGAAATAATATTAATGTAAATGACGGTTTTACTTCTACTGAGAAATATCAAAGTATTTCGACAGGAGTGGCAAGAAAACGTGCTGGATTTACTACTAGTGGAGGAGGAGATGTAGCTCATATTGTAGGAACAGTTTTAGAAAATTTTGGAATAAATGAAACTCGTAAAGTTACTTTTGTTGTAATGCTTGCTCCTACTTTAGCTGCACTTAGAAATGCACATGATGCTGCTGTTTTGGCAACTAATACATTGTCATCTATTTCACCAACTCCAGTAGTAAACAATACACTTTGTGAAAATACTTCTTATACAATTACACCACAAGGAGGAACAAACTTCAGACTTTATGATATAGCTAACACACAAATACCTATTCAATCAGGTACTTCTTTTACACTTACACCTGCTGATTTAGGACGTACTTTTTACGTAACCAATACCGATTCAGTTTTGGAAGGAGATTATACATTACTTCGTTTTAGCGCACGTACTGCTGTGGCTAATTTTAGTTCTCCTTCTCAGGTTAATTTGGATGAAATTAATGCTATTAATTTTACTGATGCAAGTCAGAATGCCGTTTCTTGGATGTGGGATTTTGGAAATGGATTGACCTCTAATTCACAAAATCCTTCTACCACTTACTCTAGACAAGGAGCATATTCAGTCAGTTTAACAATAACAGATATTGCAGGTTGTACGAGTACCATAGTAAAGCAAGTACAGGCTGTCCGAAAGTCGCCTGACCCTATTGTCTTTACTAATTCACAACAATCTTGTGATAATACACCCATCGAAATACGTCCTTCTGCAACTGGAACTAATTTCAAGTTTTATGATTCTGAAAATAGACTTTTAGCAAGAGGAAGAAGTTATATTGTTCCTCCAAAATCTATTGATAGCTTGTATATCAGTAATGTAGATTCTGCATTGGAAAGTAATAAAGTTTTAGTAAAAATTCAGTGGGTAAAGTTAGATGCTGATTTTACAGCAAATCCTAGACAAGATACACTTCTATATGATAATGTATTATTTCAGAGTAGCTCTACAAGTGACTTTTTTATCCAAAATATAACTTGGGATTTTGGGGATGGTTCGCTTAACAAAACGGGAACAATTGTAAGTCATATGTATGCTGCACAAGGAAGTTATACTGTTAAAATGACAATTAGGAATCAGTTTGGTTGTACTAAGGTTGTAGAAAAGACATTCCATGTTGGAAAAAAATCTCTAACTCCTTCTATTGCTTCTACTATAAAGGTGTGTAGAGGAAATAGCCTCACAATAAGACCAAATGGAGGGACAATATTCAATTTTTATTCTAATTTAGACTCTTTGCCTATTTCACAAGGACGAGAGATTTCATTTCCTCCAAATGCTATTTTTCCACCTATCTTATACGTTACAGGAGCTGATTCTTTGATTGAGAGTGATCCTATACAAACCTATTTGCAAGTAGTTAACATTGCACCAAGTTTTGATTTTTTAAGAGAACTTTATCTAAATGAAAATACAGATGTTAGATTTACAGATAATACTGCAACTGCTGTATCTTGGTTATGGGAGTTTGGAGATGGAACAACTTCAACAGAACGAAATCCAATACATACATATCATGCACAAGGTGATTATATGGTCACATTAACTGTTAAAACAGCAGCAGGATGTCAAGGAACAGCTTCCAAAAGTTTGCTCGTCTTTAGACGTTCTCCTCAACCAATTGTGAATGATTTATTTGTATGTAGGTTTGACTCAACTACTATTGTACCACAAGGAGGTACTTTATTTAACTTTTATGACTTGCCTACAAGCTCTCGCCCTGTACACACAGGAAGAATATATAATGTCGGTTTCATAAGCCAACCAAAAGATATTTGGGTTACCAATTTGGACTCTGCCTTAGAAAGTGTTCCTGTAAAAGTACATATCGACTTTAGTCGCCCTTCTTCTGATTTTGAAATGAGTGTAACTGATACACTTAATCTTTTTGAACAAGATACTTTATTTTTAAAAGACAAAAGTAATAGTTCGGTGTGGTGGTATTGGAATTTTGGAAATGGAGAAATTGCTATGACTCAAAATACCCAAACTATCTATAAACAGCAAGGAGAGTATCAAGTTATTTTGATTACTAGAGATACCTTAGGTTGTATAGATTCATTAAGTCGTAATTTAGTCGTAGTAGACAAACCTGTAATTACTGGAGGAGGTTCTAAAACTAATTATCAAGTGTTAGTGTATCCTAACCCTGCTTCTGACTATCTCAATGCATATATAGAATTACAAACAAGTGATGAGGTAATGATTCGTATTTATAATAGTTTGGGGCAAGAACTGATGACAAGCCCAAAAGAACAGATTACCAAGAAACGTTTTGTTTTTGATGTTCGAAGACTTACAAAAGGTGTTTATTATGTTCAAATAGTTATGTCAGACAAAGTGGTGAATAGAAAGGTCGTATTAGAATAGATTGATTATTATTAGAAGTATATAAGTAATTGGGCAGAATTTACATATAACAAAACCCACGATTTTCATCGTGGGAAAAGAGAATCTGAAAGGTGGAAAATACACTCTAATCTATCCCATAACTAAAGTTATGCGTTTCATAAAAAAACTCATATTATTAAAAATATGAGTTTTTGTTTTGTATAATTTTTTCTAATTTACAGCTAAATTTAGAATAGCAGAATAAAAAAGGAGCTGATGTATTTTCCATGTATCCATTGCTCCCCCAAATCTTTTCTCCCAGTCTTCGTCTTGATAATTCATTAATTCTTCTTTTTCTTCATCTGAAAGAGCCTTTACAGATATATCTTCATAAAACTTCATTTGAAATGGATTCCATGTTTCGGCTTCTGAACCAAAAAACGTATTCCATTCCTGAATAGGTTTTGAGTTCCATTCTTGAATTTGCTCTTTAGAGAGTAGTTCTATATTTGGTTTTTCTGGGTCAAGACTCTGAGCAGCAACAGGTGTAACAGATACACAACTCCAAAAACATAAAAAAAGACTTGTAAACAGTAGTATAAATAAATTTCTTTTCAAAATAGTAGTGGATTAGAAATGATAGGATATTCTTTTTATAAAATGGTAGAAACAAACATAACATAATCAATAGTATTGAATAACTGTTTCCTCTTAGCTTAAATTTATTTTAGACAGTATGATTGAATAAAATAAGTTCCATTTTTTATAAAAAACTAACATATTTCAAGCCAAATGCTCTGTTTATAAGTAAAATAGCAATTCTATAAAGTCAATCGATTGTAATAAATTCGATAAGAATTGCTATTTTTTAAAACTTAATTTTTAATCCATACTCTTTTTTGATTTTTAGTAGGGCTTCAGCATTACCTTTCGCATCGTCAAGAGCATTGTGTGTATGTTTAGTTTCTCGCAAATGCTTAAAGTTTTTGAAAGTATCTTTTACAATACCTTTGTAAAGACTACCTAAATTTTGTGAACTAAAACCAAAAGGGTTTTCTCCTAAAAAGTGATGGAAGTACCAACAGACAAACATCCAATCAAAGCCATTATTATCACTAATAAAAATTGGGCGATCTTGACAAACCTCTTTTATCCAATCTGCAAAGTCTTGCATCACTATTTTAGGATCTTCAAAAGTGAAAGTTTCTTCTCTGCTAAAACCTGAAATCTCTAAGGATTTTGGATTATAATTTTCTGAAATAGGTTGCAAACATCGATAAAAAGTCTTTTCCAGCGAGTCATCTACTACTATTGCACCTAATGAAATCATGGAATAATCTGAAGGAATTGCACCATCAGCTTCAATATCTACCATAATATAAGTCATAATTTTATCTTTTAAAAATTTATAATCGATTTTTAGTAAGTTATATTTTTATTGTCTTTGTTAGTTTTTTAGCACAACGACACCAATAAAAATACATAGTAACTCTATTCTCAAATAACTTGATAAATAATTTTAGGAATTTCAAAACAAAATGACTTACTTCAAAATTAACTGTTTATCAAAAACTTAGTTATTAATTTTCACACAAACTCTAATTTTTATGCTTGCTCTACGCCTTCTTGAAAAAGATACTTCGCACACAGATAGAATTCAACTTCAAGACATCAAAACACCTGAACCAAAAGAAAATGAAGTGCTTATCCAAATGCAGACGGCAGCTCTAAACAGACGAGACCAATGGATAAGAGAAGGACTTTATCCAGGTATTCGTCCTGCTACATTGGGTTCTGATGGTTGTGGAATTGTAGCCAAAGCAGGTACAAATGCAAAAAAATGGGAATCAAAAACAGTCATTGTTAATCCAAATAATAATTGGGGAGATGATGAAAGACATCAATCAGCCGATTATCATATTTTGGGAATGCCAACAGACGGAACATTTGCCGAATTTTTGTGTGTCAATCAAGATAGATTAGTCGAAAAACCAAAATCACTCTCTTTAGAAGAAGCTGCTGCTTTGCCACTTGCAGGACTGACAGCTTTTCGTTCTGCATTTTATCATGGAGGAATCCAAAAAGGAAGTAAAGTTTTGATTTCGGGTGCTGGTGGTGGAGTGGCTCAATTTGCTTTTCAGTTTGCAGTTGCAGCAGGTGCAAAAGTCTTTGTAACCTCTGGAGATGACGAAAAACTAGAAACCTTAGAAGAAATGGGCGCAGCAGGAATCGTCAATTACAAAGACCCAGATTGGAATAAACAATTAAAAGACAAAGCAGGAAGTTTTGATTGTGCTATTGATAGCGCAGGAGGAGAAACTTTTGCCGAAATTATTAAACTTTTAGGGCGTTCTGGAAGGATTGTTTTTTATGGTGCTACTTTAGGTTTGCCTCAAAAAATTGATTTGTATAGAATGTTTTTTAATCAAATCAGAATACAAGGCTCAACCATGGGAAGTGATAAAGAATTTGTAGAAATGGTAAACTTTGTAGAAAAACATAAAATAAAACCGATTATTGGTTCTGTAACTCCGTTTTCTGATATAATCTCAGCATTTGATACAATGAAAGATGGCGAAGGGTTTGGGAAATTAGTGGTTTCTATGAAGTGATTTTTTGGCTCTTCCGACTTTTTAGCGAAACATTGCGTGTTCAGTTCCTCAGAACTGAACTGAACGCTTCCTCAGAAGCGTGATTTAAGCAATATCACGCTTCTGAGGAAGCGTTTCATGCGTTTTTGAGAACGGTGTAACCCTCAGCGAAGCTAAAACGAACGCACACCCTTTTATAATTTCGCTAAATTGTCGGAAGAGCCAATTTTTTTTATTTAAAACCTCGTTGACGGCGTAGCCTCAACGACGGTTTCATTCTGCTGAACCTTTCTAGGTTTTTTATTTTGTTTTCTAGTAATTCTATTTTTTCATTCAAAGAGGTATTTTCTAAATCTGTTTTTTTCTTTTTCTACAATTAAGGTTTTACTTATAGAAAAAATAAGGAATAGATTTGTATTGATAATACAATTTACAAAATTTAGAAGGGAATTATACTGTAATATTTTTTGTTAGAATTTGAACTAAATATAAAAAATAAATATCCTAAAAATAAAGCGCAAATGAAAAATCAAAAATAGATAGAAAGTAAAAATCAAAAAGATGTAGAAAAATTTTGGGAATGGGCTTTTAAATTATATTCTAAAGACCAAATTATAAATGGATTAATTGATAGCCCTTCATTTCCAAATTGGCAAGAAATAGAAAATAATCTTGAAGCAGTATTCCAAAATCTCAACTTTGACCAATTAGAAAATAAAACGCTTGATAATATTATTTTCATAATTGCTCAACAATGGGATATTGGGATAATTTTGAATTGGTTTAATAAAGGAGGAGAAGAAATTGGACAAATAGGAATGACAGAACTTCAGCTTCAAAGAATTTGTGAAAGAGGATTACTAACAAATTTGAAAGCTGCCAAATCGCAATTAGCTGCTTCACTTTACAAAATAGAAAATAAAGAAAAAGCTAAAAAATTGCTTTTAGATTATTACAAAGATGACGATGAATATATTCGAAGAATGTCATTAAATTCTTTACACAAACTACATTATGAAAATATTAATGACTTACTTTCAAATTCATGGGATAAGAATGAGGAATATGAGAGAATGAGGTGTTTACAAATATGGAAAGAAACAAATGAAGAAGAATTTATTAAATATTGCGAGAGTGCAGAGAAAGACAAAAGAAAATATCTTCGTGAGTTTGCAATTAAAATAAAAAAAGAATACAAAAGCTAATAAATTATATGACAATAATGCACAAAAAATTCCTCATTTCAATCAAAAAAAGGAATGAAGAGTTTTTTGTTTTAAAAAATAAAATAATTTGATATTCAAAGTTAATTATTACAAATCTATTATTTTCTAAACCAATCATATAATTGTAAAGTTACTGTTTCATTATTCTATAATTATTTTTCACAGCCTTTGTTGGTGCTTACCAACAAAAATGCAAATTTTTTAAACTATGAAACAGAACAAAATTATTCTCTCAAAGGCAGTAGTTGCATATCTACTAATCCTTGTCATTTTACCATTTTTTGTTTTTACTTCTTGCAACGATAAAGGAAGACAAGCAAGAGCAAAAGACACAAATACAATCGGAAATGCACAAAAACCCGATGACACTACTACAAGCCGTTTGCCATTAGATAAAATAAAACTACCCAAAGGATTCAAGATAGAACTCTATGCAGACATTCCAAATGCTCGTTCGCTGGCTCTTTCTCCTGATGGAACTTTATTTGTAGGCAATCGAAGTGAAGATAAAGTCTATGCCATTACAGATAAAAACAAGGATGGGACAGCTGATAAAGTTTTTGTGATTGCTGAAAATATGAATACGCCAAATGGTGTAGCTTTCAAAGACGGCAATTTGTATGTTGCAGAAATAGACAAAATTTGGAAGTTTGAAAACATAGAGCAAAACTTAGAAAGTCCTCCAAAACCTATTTTGATTACCGATAAATTCCCAACAGACAAGCATCATGGTTGGAAATTTATTGCTTTTTCTCCAAAAGGAAAACTCTATGTTCCTGTGGGTGCGCCTTGTAATATTTGTGAGGGTGAAAAGCCGATTTATGCCTCTATTACAAAAATGAATCCTGACGGTTCGGATTTAGAAATTTTTGCAGAAGGAATCCGTAATTCTGTAGGTTTTGATTGGCATCCACAAACAGGTGATTTATGGTTTACAGAAAATGGAAGAGATAGAATGAATGATACCACGCCAGCCGACGAACTCAATTATGCGCCCAAAAAAGGACTTCATTTTGGTTATCCGTATTGTCATGCAGGTGATGTAAAAGACCCAAAATTTGGACATAAAAGAAGTTGTGAGGAATTTGTGTCACCAGTTCAGAAATTAGTGGCTCATACGGCAGCTTTAGGAATGCGTTTTTATACAGAAAATCAGTTTCCACAAGAATATAAGAATCAGATTTTTATTGCCGAACATGGTTCTTGGAATCGCTCTAATAAAGTAGGTTATCGAATTACTTTAGTAAAATTAGAAGGCAATAAAGCCATTAGTTATGAGCCTTTCGCAACAGGATGGTTAGAAGGAGAAGAAAATTGGGGAAGACCTGTCGATGTAATTGTCAATCATGAAGGTGCGCTCTTGGTTTCTGATGATTATGCAGGAGCAGTTTATAAAATTAGCTATCAGAAATAGTTATGCTTAAAATATCACAATAAATCTAGTTTTTCTTTAAAAAATGTAACCTAATTCAAGACCCAACAACGTATTGTGGTAATTATTTGTGCCTTTAGTTTTTGTATCGTAATTTGTAAACAAATAATTAATTCAAATTGTATCACAGACTGCCTAGTCTGTGGAAAAATTAAAATAAACCTTTGCCGTTGTTGGTAAGAACCAATGACATAATAATCTTTAAACTATGTCCTTTTTACAAATTCAGAATTTTATAAACAAAACCAAAAAAATAAGTGTAGCCTTGGCGATTGCTTGTACTGGTTTTGTATCTTCAAGTGCTTTGGCACAACAAGCAGAAAAACCGTTTTTGCGTTATCCAGCTATTAGTCCAAACGGTCAAACAGTTGCTTTTTCATTTCAAGGCGACATTTGGTCTGTGCCTGTTTCGGGTGGAAATGCTACTCGTCTAACTATTCATGAAGCCTACGAATTTAATCCTCATTTTAGTCCTGATGGAAAGAGAATTGCCTTTCAAGGCGATCGTTATGGAAACGATGATGTTTTTGTAATGGAAACAGTCGGTTCAATGCCAATGCGTTTGACTTACCGTTCTTCAGGAGATAATTTAGCTGGTTGGACAAACGATAACTCGCTTTTATTTACTTCTCGTCGTGATTTTGCACAAGCAGAATGGGCGCACGAAATTCAGAAAGTATCTGCTACTGGAGGAACACCAGAACGCTATTTAGATGCGTTGGGTTATACGCCTTCCATGTCGCCAGATGGGCGTTTTGTGGTGTATGTAGATGGATATAATAAGCCTGAAAGAAAAAATTATCGTGGTGCTGCCAATCGTGATATCTATTTATACGATACCAAAACTAAAAAATATACACAGCTAACGACGTTTCAAGGCAATGATATGCACCCAGATTGGTCAGATAGTCGTACTTTATTTTTTGTAAGTGAAGCTGATGAAAGTTATAATTTGTATAAAATAAATTTGACAGATGAAGGAACAATAAACGGAACTACTCAGCAGCTTACTACCTTTAAAGATGATGGTGTTCGTCATTTTGATGTGAGTAAAGATGGAAAAACAGTCGTTTTAGAACAAGGAACAGGTGTTTTTAAATTAGATGTCGATTCTAAAAAAATTACTCCTTTAGATGTAAATGTAACTTATGATTATCGTTTTGACCCGATTGAGAGAAAAACATATAGTAATCGTTTGCAAGAGTATTCAGTTTCTCCAAATGGGAAATTAGTAACTTTTGCAGTTCGTGGCGAATTGTTTTTAATGGAAAATGATAAAGAAAATAAACGAACAGTCAGACTCACAAACAGTGCATTTCGTGATCAAGAGGGAGATTTTTTGAATGATTCTACGGTTTTATTTATTTCTGATAGAGAAGGACAGAAAGACATTTTTATGATAAACTCTGCCGATGCAAAGAAAAATGGCTTATTTGAAACTTTAAAATACAAAACTACTCGTTTGACAGAAACTCCTGCTCACGAAGATAATCTAAATATTTCTCCTGATGGAAAGAAAATTAGTTTTACTCGCTCCAATAAACTTATCATTGCTGATATTGATGGAAAGAGTGGAAAAATAAGCAACGAAAAAGTTATTTTGGAAGGCTGGAATTCGGCTAGTGGATTGCAATGGTCGCCTGATAGCAAATGGTTGGCATATAGTCAAGAAGATTTGTATTTCAATGAAGAAGTATATATTGCAGCAGCAGACGGAAGCAAAAAACCTACAAATATTAGTTATCATCCTCGTATTGACAGTGAACCTTTTTGGAGTAAAGATGGAAGTAAATTAGGTTTTATTTCGCAGCGTAACAATGGAGATGCTGATGTTTGGTTTGTTTGGTTGAATAAAAAAGACTGGCAAAAAACAAAAAGTGACTGGGAAGAGAAAGTAAATTATGACGACCCAGATAATCCAATGGCAAAAAAAGAAGAGAAAAAAGACGATGACAAAAAGGATAAAGACAAAGATAAGGAGAAGAAAAAAGAAGTAGAACCCATCGAAATCGATTTTGATAGAATCCACGAACGTTTGGTTCAAGTAACTTCTATGAATGGCAACGAATCTGATTTAGTGATTTCTGATGATGGCGAAACGTTTTATTTTGTTACAAATCGTGGTGGTTGGTCTGCTTCTACTGATGACCAAGATTTATATTCTGTAAAATGGAATGGCGATGAGAGAAAACCAATTACACAAGGAGGAACAACGCCTTACGGTGTGAGTATGTCACCTGATGGAAAGGAATTATTTTATGTTGCTCGTGGTGGTTCGCTTTTCAAAGTGCCTGTTGCAAGTGGAAAAGCTGAAGGATTGCCTTTTTCTGCTCGTATGGAAATCGATTACGAAAAAGAAAGAGAAGGAATCTTTAATGAAGTTTGGAGTTTGATAAATGAACGTTTTTATGACCCTAAATTTCATGGCGAAAACTGGCAAGAACTTGGTGAAAAATACCGTAATTGGACAGAAAAAGCATCCTCTGAACGTGATTTTGAAGCCATGATGAATTTGATGTTGGGAGAACTCAATGCAAGTCACATGGGTTACTATGCAGGAGATAGAGCCGAAACACAAAGAGAGCGTACAGGTCTTTTAGGAACTGAAATTGTCATGACAAAAGAAGGAGCAAAAGTAATGCGTGTCATTCCAAATAGTCCTGCTGATAAAGAATTTAGCAAAATAATGGCAGGTGATGTTATTACTTCAGTAGACGGACAAGAAGTCAAAATGACTGAAAATTTCTATAATCTTTTTGCTGATAAATCAGATATTCGCACTGTTTTGGGAGTCAAAAATGTAAAAGGAGAACTTAGAGAAGTTGTCATTCGTCCTGTGTCTTCTTTGGGTAATGAATTGTATGAAGAATGGGTAAGAGAACGCCAAAAATTAGTTGAAAAATATTCAAATGGAAAACTAGGTTATATTCATATTGAAGGAATGAACTGGGAGAGTTTTGAGCGTTTTGAGCGTGAACTAGCTGCAAGTGGAGAAGGAAAAGAAGGTTTGGTAATTGATGTTCGTTTTAATGGTGGTGGTTGGACAACTGACTATCTAATGGCAATCTTGACAACTAAACAACATGCTTATACTGTTCCTCGTGGTGCAACAGATGATTTAGAAAAAAATCAAAAGAGTTTTTCTGATTATTATCCGTATGGAGAACGTCTGCCTTTCCCTGTTTGGACAAAACCATCTATTGCTCTTTGTAATGCAAATAGTTACTCAAATGCCGAAATTTTCTCACACGCTTACAAAACTTTAGGTTTGGGAACTCTTGTAGGTCAGCCTACTTTTGGAGCGGTTATTTCTACTGGTGGAGCAGCTTTAGTAGATGGTTCTTTTGTCCGTTTGCCATTTAGAGGTTGGTATGTGAAAGGCTCTGAAATGAATATGGAAAATAATGGAGCGCAGCCTGATGTTGTGGTAGAAAACTCTCCGAATGCAAAAGCAAATAATGAAGACGAGCAGTTACAAAAATCTGTTGAAATTTTATTAAAGCAAATTGCTGAAAAGAAAACAGGTAGTGGAAAACCGTAATGTAGCTGATACTTTAACTTCGTTGAGGACTTCGTCGTTCCAAGTGTCGTAATAAAACAAAAAGACTTTGTATCATTTTTTGATGCAAAGCCTTTTTTATTAAATGTGTGTCTAGTAATAGCATTGCAGCATAGTAGACAAGTTGGTTATAAATCTGTTTCTTCAAAAAAACACAAACATAAACCGTTTTTTTTCGTATATACAGAAATACAGAATTTTATTTTTTTGTAAAAAGACAGAATTAAGTAGAGAGAAAACAGCTATAAACAATAAAAATTAGAAAAAATCTATTTTAATTCTACTTTTTTGATAAAAAAATCTTATTTTAAAGGATTATTTCAAAAGACTTAACATTCAATCAAATTTAACTTATCAACTTGTATGAAAGACCACTTTCAGATTGTAAAAGATTACTTGCTAGAACTCGGCTACGACATCACAGCAGAAGATGCTGAAGAACAACTTTTTATTATTAACGATGAAGAAGAAGGCATTCGTAATTTAGTAGTCGATTGTGAAGATCCTATTCTAATTATTGAGCAGTATATTCTTGAACTAAAACACGTCGACGAGAAAACACTTACTCGTTTGCTTCAAAAAAATAGAGAAATCGTACACGGAGCTTTTTCGCTTGACGAAACAGGAAGAAAATTGCTTTTTAGGGATACACTTCAAATCGAAAATCTAGACCTAAACGAACTTGAAGGTTCTATTAATTCACTCAAATTATTGATGGCAGAATATTCAGAGCATCTTTTAGAGTTCGCAAAAGCAGATGCAAATGCAGTAAAAGAAATGTATTAATTAATAATTGATATATAATTTTTAACTTTTTAGTCAAACAAAAAGTTGTAATTTCATCTCGCTAAATTGCTATACAATTATTTAGCATCGCATAATTACTAATTTATTTATACTTTTAAGTATAAATAAAAAGAATTCAAAAAATAAACAGAACCTTAAAGCAACTATAAATATGTCTATATTCAAACGTCTTTTTAGCATGGGCAAAGCAGAAGCTCATAGCGCAATAGATAAATTAGAAGATCCAATCAAGATGACCGAACAAGGGATTCGTGATTTAAAAGGAAACCTTAACGAAAGTCTTCAAGGATTAGCAGAGCTAAAAGCATTAGCTATCCGTGCAAAACGTGATCACCAACAGTTTCTTTCTCAGTCTAAAAATTATGAGCAGAAAGCAGTTTTGTTACTTCAAAAAGCACAAACTGGTGAATTAGACCCTTCTGAGGCTGACCGTTTGGCTTCTGAAATGCTCCGTAAGAAAGAAGAAGCACAACAGCAAGCTGACCGTACAGGAAAAGAAATGGCATCCCATGAGCAGCATGTTTCGAAAATGAATCAAAATATTCAGACGCTCAAATCAAAAGTAGGTACTTATGAGAATGAGCTTCGTACCCTGAAAGCACGTTCTAAAGTAAGTTCTGCAACAAAGAAAATTAATAAACAGATGTCGCAAATCGACTCTAGTGGTACAGTTTCTATGCTTGAACGTATGAAAGAAAAAGTAGCACAAGAAGAGGCATTGGCAGAGTCGTATGGTGAAATTGCATCACTTAATACTTCCATTGATGATGATGTAGAAAAGGCATTGGGTGCAGGCTCTTCAACTTCTTCGTCGGCTTCTCTTTTAGAATTGAAAGCTAAATTAGGATTGGCGCAAAATGCTTCTCCTAGTACAGATGCAGATGCTTCAACTCCTCCTCCAACTCCAGAAAGTTAGAATAGAATATTATCTTCTAAAATCTTTAAAAAACCTATTTATACAGAAAATAAGAAAATAAATAGGTTTTTTGTTCGATACAAAAAAACCTTCATTCTAAAGTTAGAGTGAAGGTTTTTTATATGTTTTGGTCTTTATAGATAGACCTACGCTTTTTTGTTTTTCTCAAATTCTGCTTTGATTGCCTCAACATCTACATTAAGCATTGGAGGAACAAAGTTATTGTTTTTGAGCATCTTGTCACGTGCAACAGATGCACGACGACGACGCTTCAATTTGCGTTCTAATCTAGTAACTGACATAATTTTATGGTTTAGCGTTTTCGAAAACTAAGACGCAAAGATAAGAAAAAAAACTAGCAAAAAAAGCGACACTAGAATATTTTTACTATTATTCTCTAAATAAAACTCTTCACTGTTTTTGATACTCAATTTTACTCGTAAACTAACTAGAACTAACAAGTAAACTAATTTTGTTTTTAAAGATAAAAGAAATACTTTTGAGTAGTAATTTACGGCTCTTAGAAATAGACAGAATAAAGTAAACAATAAGTTTATTTGAAATTGTTTAATTTTTTTTAAACTATTTTTATCTCTAATAGTAAGAGCTTTAAAATTAGAAGAAGAAAGATTAGAAAATGAACGTCTTACTAGATAAGTGTATCAATCTTTAACCTTTTATTTATCACTATAAATTTCTGTTTTTTAGAAAAACAAGTGAAAAAAGAACTTAAAATTATTTAGAATCATTTTAAATTAGATTTTGAGAAAACTTAAAAAATCACAACAATCTGTAAATCAGTAAGTTAATGTTTTTTGTTAAAAAACAAAATTCGATAGAATTTGAAATAAACATTGATAAAAACCAATACGCATACTAATTTTGTAAACGAAAACAGCACAGTCTCATAATAGCTAAATATACTAGCCAATTTTTTGAAAGAAAGAAGGCGATTCATATCATTTATCTTCATATTATTTTGTGCTTGCCACCTATATTATTTAAAAAATATGTTATTCAAACAACTACTAATACAAAAGTCATATTCTGATAAGGCACGTTCATTCAAACGAAGCTTTAAAAGAAATGTTACAGGAAGTGCTTTTGCTTTTGTCTTGATGCTTTTGGTCTTCTCTACTGTAATGACACTTTCTACACAGTGTTATGCTCAAGATGGTGCAGATTCAACAGCACAAACAACTGACACGGCTGCCACAGATGGTGCAGATGCTACTGCTGGAGCAAGTCCTGAAGTAATTGCACAAGGAAAAGAACTTTTTGATGGAAACTGTGCTCAATGTCATGCTGTCCACAAAAAAGTGGTAGGTCCTGCATTGAATGGTGCAGAAGGTCGCTGGCCAAGTCGTGCAGCTATCATCAACTTTATTAAATATCCTGAAAAGACAATCACAGGAGGAAATGAATATGCAGCCAAACTCTATAAAGAGTATGGACAAATGATGCCAAACCATGATTTCTTCTCTGATGATCAAGTTGCTTCTATCTTAGACTATATCAAAACTGTTCCAGTGCCTGTTGCTGTTGTTGATAATGGAGGAGGACAAACAGGAACTACACAAGAAGGAGGAGCAGCAAACTCAGGTCTTTTATTAGGAATTGTAATCGCTCTTATTGCTATCTTATTGGTAGTTGCTTTAGTATTAGTTGTTCTTACTTCAGTTCTTTCTAACTATTTGAAGCGTGAAAAACTAGAAGAAGATGAAAATACAGTAGTTACTCAATCTATATTTGATTTCAAAGCCTTCTTTACAAGCCCAGGTTTTATTGGTGTCGTATTATTCGTGCTGGTAGCTGTAGGCGCAAAAGAACTTTTTGCAGGACTTTGGACAATCGGTGTTCAGCAAGGATATGCTCCTACTCAACCGATTAATTTCTCTCACAAACTTCACGCAGGATATTATGAAATTGATTGTAAATTCTGTCACTCAGGAGTAGAAAAAGGCAAGTCTGCCGTCATTCCTTCTGCAAATGTTTGTATGAACTGTCATGGCGAACTTCGTCGTGGTTCTCCAGAGATTCAAAAAATTTATAATGCTATTGAAAAAAATGAACCTATTCAGTGGGTTCGTGTACATAACTTACCAGACCTTTCTTACTTCAATCACTCTCAACACGTAAAAGTGGGTGGTATTGAATGTGAAACGTGTCATGGAAATATTAAAGAAATGGAAGTAGTGCAACAAGTGTCGCTACTTACTATGGGTTGGTGTGTCAACTGCCACCGTGAATGGGATGTAAATGCAAAAGGAAATGATTATTATGATAATCTTATCAAGTTGCATAATTCTACTTCTAAAGAACCACTCAAAGTTGAAGATATTGGTGGGCTTGAATGTTCTAAATGTCACTATTAATTTATCGCTCAACTACTTAAACCTACTATAATGAAATTAAGTGAACGCATATATTGGAAGGGCATCGAACAATTAAAGAACGAGCCTGAATTTATCCAAAACGCTGAAAAAGAATTTCCACAGGATCTTAAAATAAAAGATGCCTATGGTGACAATACACAAGAAGATGACGATGATATTACTAAAAGTTCTCGTCGTGATTTCTTAAAAGTGATGGGATTCAGTGTAGCAGCAGTTTCTTTGACTGCTTGTGAAGCTCCTGTCAGAAATGCTATTCCATATCTTACTGCACCTGAGGAAGTAGTTCCTACTATTCCAAACTATTATGCTTCTACATTTGTAGATGGTGGCGAGGCAAGTCCAGTAGTTATCAAAACTCGTGAAGGTCGTCCTATTTTTGCAGATGGAAACGCATTTTCTCCTCTTTCAAAAGGAAAAGTAAATGCTCGTATTAGTGCATCTGTTTTAGGATTATATGACAATGAGAAAGTAAAACATCCTTTAAAAAATAACGAAAAAACAGATTGGAAAACAGTTGATGCTGAAATTTCTTCAAAAATTGGTTCTAATCTTCGTTTAGTTAGTCAGACTGTTGTAAGTCCGACAACTCAAAAACTTATAAATGAATTTTGTGCTAAAACTGGAGCAAAACATGTGTCGTATGACCCTGTTTCTGTTTCTGGTATGATGGAGGCTAACTTCCGTAGTTTTGGAAGAAAAGTAGTTCCTTCTTATAATTTTGATAAAGCAGAGCTTATTGTTTCTATTAATGCTGACTTTTTAGGCTTTTGGCTTTCACAAGTAGAGCATTCGGTACAATATGCTAAGACTCGTAAGATTTCGGATAAGAAAAAAACGATGTCTCGTCATTATCAAATTGAATCTGTTTATTCAAATACAGGAGCTTCAGCAGATTATCGTTTGCCAATTGCTCCATCACAAGAAGGTGCAATTGTAGCAGCTTTGTATAAAGCACTTGGTGGAAACGCTGGTGGTTCTTTCAAATTTGAAAATGCTGTTTTAGAGAAAAATTATCAACAACTTCTCAAAGATCTTAAAGCTGCAAACGGAAAAGCTCTTGTAGTTTCTGGATCAAATGACCCAGATGTTCAGCAACTTGTCAATGCAATCAATCAAAAATTAGGAAGCTACGGCAAAACGATTGATATGCAAAATCCTTCTTATCAGCGCAAAGGTGATGATAAGCAAATGACAGATTTTATAAAAGATTTACAAGGAGGTGCAAGTGTAATTTTCTACAATTGTAACCCTGTTTATGACCACCCAAGAGGAGGCGATATTGCAGCAGCTCTTCCTAAAGCTAAGTTGTCAGTTTCTACTTCAGACAGAGTTGATGCAACAGCAAATTTCTGTACATATCTTACTCCAGACCGTCACTATTTAGAATCTTGGAATGATGCAGAACCAAAAGCTGGTCATTTAAGTCTTATTCAACCTACTATCAATCCAATTTTTGATACTCGTCAGTTTCAAGATAGCTTGATGGCTTGGGCAGGAATGGAAGGTGACTATTACACCTATTTACGTAAAACATGGAAAAACAAAGGTCTTTCTATGAAAGGAATGAACTTTGAGAATTTCTGGAAAAAAGTACTTCATGATGGAGTTTATACTCGCAAAATGAAGTCTTCTACTTCTGCATCTGAAACAGAAGCTACTCCTTTAGTATCAGAAACTACTGTTACAACTGATAGTCTTTCAAATGGGGTTACAATTGTAGATACAGAGTTTTCTAAAAATGATTTTGTAGTAGATCAAGAGACAGTTACAGCACAAGAAATTGTAGGTGTTCCTGTAACAGAAATGTCAAAAGAATTAGTTTATGCAGATGCTGATTGGTCTAGCATAGATGCAAATATCAAAAAGAATTATACCACTACTGTTCCTGCACAAGGAAGTGAAGTAGAGTTAGTCGTTTATCCTTCTCCTGTAATGGGAACAGGTTCAATGGCAAATAACCCTTGGATTCAAGAAACACCAGACCCAATCACAAAATTGACTTGGGGACATGCTGTTCTTGTTTCTATGCAAAAAGCTGCTGAACTTGGATTTGAAACTGTTGAAGTAAAAACTTCTCAGGCAAAAATCAAAGTTGATGGCTTAGAATATACTCTTCCTGTGATTATTCAGCCAGGTATGCCAGCTAATACGATTGCAATTTCGTTAGGCTATGGACATAAAGCTGATGATGACAAAAACAAAAATAATAACTTAGGAAAAGTTTCTGTTGAGGCAAGAGGAGAAAATGCTTACAAAATGCTTTCTATGCGTGATGGTTTTATCCAATATACACGTACAAAAGGCGTAACTATTGAAGCTGCAGGCGATACTGAAAAGATTGCTCGTACTCAAACTCACCAAACTTATTTAGGTCGTGAGACGATTATTCAAGAAGCTATCTTGAAAGATTATCAAGATGTGGATAATTTGATAGCTAAAAAATACGATCCTAAAGTTACTATGGATGGTAAGAAAGTAGAACCTACTGATATTTCAATTTGGGATATTGATAGTGATGGCTACGGTTCTGATAAAGACGAAATTGCTAAATTTGATAAAAAAGAAACTGCAAAACCAGGGACAGAAGATAACTGGTTAGTTCGTCAGCGTGAGCGTGATGAGTATGCAGCAGATACTTTTGAATATAATCTCCATCACTGGGGAATGGTTATCGACTTGAACACTTGTACAGGGTGTTCGGCTTGTTTGGTAGCTTGTAGTATGGAAAACAATGTTCCTATTGTTGGAAAGACTGAGGTAGAAAATCGTCGTGAAATGCACTGGATGCGTATCGACCGTTATTATACTTCATCAACTAAATTAGCACCAGGTGAAAGTCCAGGGGCTTCTGATTATCCTAAATTGAAAGCAGTTTCTGAAAATCCAGAGGTTGTATTCCAACCAATGATGTGTCAGCATTGTAATAATGCACCTTGTGAAACAGTTTGTCCAGTTGCTGCAACTACTCACAGTTCAGAAGGTCTTAATCAAATGACATATAACCGTTGTGTAGGTACAAAATATTGTGCTAATAACTGTCCTTACAAAGTTCGTCGTTTCAACTGGTTCAAATACCACAATAACTCAGAGTTTGATTATAACATGAACAATGCTCTTGGTAAAATGGTCTTGAATCCTGATGTTACAGTTCGTTCTCGTGGTGTAATGGAAAAATGTTCACTTTGTGTACAAAGAATCCAAGAAGGTAAATTGGCTGCAAAACGTGAAAGCCGTAAGGTACGTGATGGCGAAGTAGTTACTGCTTGTGCTAGTGCGTGTCCTACAAATGCAATCACTTTTGGAGATTTGAATGACAGAAACAGTGAAATTGTGAAGGTATTAGAACCTGAGTTAGACAAACGTGCTTATAATGTTCTTCACGAGATTAATACTCGTCCGAATGTTTGGTATTTGACTAAGGTTCGTAACCAAGAAGAAGCATTTGTTCCTTCTGGTGTAACTCCTCAATCAGCTGAAGATATGGTAGAGGCTGCACAGTCTTAAATCCATTACTGATAAATAAAAAATAATTAAGATTTGTAATTAATATTTAATTACAAATCTTAATTTCAAAAATATATAAAGAAAATAATTAGATAATCATCACAACATTATTACATCATCATGCAAATAATATCAGATGTACGAGAACCCTTAGTAACTGGTGGTAAGACCTATCACGACATTACAAAGGATATTGCAGGAAGAGTAGAAGATAGTCCAGCTCCATTGTGGTGGGGTGCTTTTGCTTTTGCTTTATTTCTGCTTGTAGCAGGAGGCTATTTCTTAGGAGATATGCTTTGGAACGGAATTGGTCGTTGGGGTTTGAACAAAACTGTACAATGGGCTTGGGATATTACCAACTTCGTTTGGTGGGTAGGTATTGGTCACGCAGGTACACTTATTTCTGCCGTACTTTTGCTTTTCCGTCAAAAATGGCGTACTGCCATTAACCGTGCAGCAGAAGCAATGACAATTTTTGCCGTTATTTGTGCAGCTATTTGGCCAGTTATTCACATGGGTCGTCCTTGGTTAGGAGCTTATTGGGTATTACCAATTCCGAATACATTTGGATCTCTTTGGGTAAACTTCAACTCTCCACTTCTTTGGGACGTTTTTGCCATCTCAACGTATTTCTCGGTATCATTAGTTTTCTGGTTTATGGGACTTGTGCCTGATTTTGCGACTATTCGTGACCGTGCTGTTACTCGTTTTGGTCGTATTTTTTATGGTGCGCTTAGTCTTGGCTGGGTAGGTGGTGCAAAGGCTTGGGTTCATTATGAAGCTATGTCATTGATTTTGGCTGGTCTTTCTACGCCTTTGGTACTTTCGGTTCATACGATTGTAAGTATGGACTTTGCAACTTCGGTAATTCCGGGGTGGCACACAACAATTTTCCCTCCTTACTTTGTTGCAGGAGCGATTTTCTCAGGTTTTGCGATGGTACTTACTCTTATGATTATTACTCGTAAAGTCTATAAATTAGAACATTATATTACTTTAGAGCATATCGAACTAATGAACATTATCATTATGGTAACAGGTTCAATTGTAGGTATTGCTTATATAACAGAGTTATTTATGGCTTGGTATTCAGGTGTTCCTTATGAGCAATACTGTTTTATCAACCGTTCAACAGGAGATTACTGGTGGGCATATTGGTCAATGATGACATGTAACGTAATTTCTCCTCAAGTATTTTGGTTCAAGAAACTTCGTACAAGTATCGTCTTTACGTTTATTCTTTCTATCATTGTAAATATCGGAATGTGGTTTGAGCGTTTTGTAATTATTGTTACTTCGCTTCACAATGATTACCTTCCTTCTTCTTGGACATATTTTAGTCCGACACTTTGGGATGTAATGTGTTATGTATTTTCATTTGGATTGTTCTTTACTCTCTTTTTCTTATTTGCTAAGTTTTTCCCTGTGATAAACATGGCAGAAGTAAAAGCAGTATTGAAATCATCTAATCACCACGTTTACAAAAACAGAGATACCATTAAAGATCCTTTTGATGTTGTTTAATTTCTTAATCACAATTAATTAAACAAATTAGAGAATCAGATATAAACATTAAAATTATGGCACATATATCAAATACAATGGAAGTAGATAAACACTATATACTAGGCGTATATAGTGATGAAGATGACCTTAAACACGGTGTTGATCATATTCGTGAAAAAGGAATCTCTATCTACGAAGTATTTAACCCTTATCCAGTTCACGGATTGGAGAAAAACTTAGGATATGGACATTCTTGGCTTCCAAAGGCAGCCTTTATGTTTGGAGCATTAGGAACTACTTGTGCAATTACGATGCAAACAGGTATGATGGGCGCACTTTGGCCTATGATTATTGGTGGAAAGCCTTTTATCTCTATTCCTGACTTTGTTCCTGTATCTTTTGAGATGACTGTTCTTTTTTCTGCCTTCGGAATGGTAGGTTCATTCTTGGTTTCACAAGATTTGAAACCTCATAAAGTTCCTCGTATTTTTGACCGTCGTAGTACAGATGATAAACATATTGTAGCTATTGATTTGGCAAAAAACAGTCTTTCAGAAGCAGACATCAAAGCTGTTTTGCAAGAAGCAGGTGCAGAAGAAGTAAATCGTAAAGACTTTACAGAAGAAGAAAATAACCCTTCTTTCTTCAAATACTTGGGTGATTTATTTAAGCATGGGGTGCGTTCTACGAGCCGTCCTAAATAATTTTATTACCTATCTGATTATACAGATTAATTTAGTATAAAAAATAAAAGCAATGAAGCTATTTAATACATTTACATTTTCTACTTTATACGCTGTCTTGGGAGTTGCAATGATGACTCTTTTAGCAAGTTGTGGAGCAGAAGAAAATTATCCAGGAGTTGAATATGCACCTCAAATGTATCATTCTGTTCCTTACGAGCCACTTAGTCAAGTAGTGGAAAACGAAAATCATTGGTACTCTGTATTTGATGATTATTTCAATACTTCTCCAGCATCTATTTATGGATACTATACAAAAGAAGAATTGGCAGAAAATCCTGATTTAAGAAAAAAAGTTACTAACATGCTTATGCCTCCTGTGGGTACAGTAAAACGTCAGAAATACCAAACTGAAGAGTTACAAGGAACGTCTATGTTTTATGAAATGCACAGAGATAGTGTAGAACTTGCTTCTAAAACTTGGACAAGCCCTCTACCAAAAGATGACGAGCAAGTACTAGCAGATGGAAAACATCTTTTCTTGACATATTGTGCAGCCTGTCATGGTGCAGAAGGCAAAGGCGACGGTAAAGTAGGAGCTGTTTATAACGGTGTTCCAAACTATACAGCAGGTCGTTATAAGACTTTGAATGAAGGTTGGATTTTCCATGTAATTACCTATGGAAAGGGTCGTATGTGGCCTGTAAAAGTTCAGCTTAATCCAGAAGAGCGTTGGAAAGTAGTGCGTTATGTACAACAATTACAACAAGGAAAACCGTAGAAACAATTACGAATTACGAATTATCAATTACGAACTGAAAATCTGCGTAGTGTAATTACAAATATAAAGATTAGGAGTTCATTTGATTTTTGTTTTATAAGTAAGGAAATCTACTCAATTAATAGAAAATTACTTAACTGTCTTTAGAAATTATTTCGCAGACTATACATAAACTTTATCAATCGCAATGGCTGCACACAAAGATCATCATTTTGACAGAGAGGCTCTAAACGAACAGTTTGTCTTCTCAGCAAAAGCAAAACGAACTATATTTATCATCATAGGGATAGGCGTACTATTTTCCCTAGTTGGGCTATTTTTTATGGCTACTGATTCTGGGCATCACGAAGAAGCTCATGCTGCCATAGAAATGACTGGAAATGAACTTTCTTCGCTAGAAAATCCTGAAGCTGTTCATGCTGATGGAGAACATGCAGCAGAAGGAGGACATCATGCATATCATTGGACAAAAAGAGTAAAAGTAAATCTTTGGATTAATGTTATCTTCTTTGTAGGTCTTTCTGTAATTGGAGTTTTTTGGGTAGCTATCCAATATATTGCTATGGCAGGATGGTCGGCAGGTTTCAAACGTGTTCCCGAAGCATTTGCTTCTTTCTTACCTGTTGGTCTAATTTTATTCCTTATCGCTTTTGGATGGGGTTACCATGAAATTTTTCACTGGACAGATGGCTCATTGTATGCCCTCAATACACCTGAATATGATTCTATCATTGTAGGAAAACAAGGATTTTTAAATATTCCTTTTTTCATTGGAGGTTCAATTGTAATTATTGGAGGTTGGTATTTATTCCACTTCTTTACTCGTAAGAACTCACTAGCAGAAGATAGAGCAACAAGTCCTACACAAATCAGAAAACATTACCGTAATATGGTGAAATTATCTGCTGCATTTGTAGTATTCTTTGGAGTTACTTCTTCAGTTGCTGCTTGGTGGTGGACACTTTCTATTGATACACACTGGTTTAGTACTATGTTTGGTTGGTATCACTTTGCAAGTTGGTGGGTAGCTGGTATTGCTGCAATTACACTTACTGTCGTGATGCTTAGAGAAGCTGGTTACTTGAAATTTATCAATGAAAACCATTTACACGATTTAGGCAAATTTGTATTTGCATTTAGTATTTTTTGGACATATATCTGGTTTAGTCAGTTTTTGCTTATTTATTATGCAAACATTCCAGAAGAAACTGCTTATTATGTAGAGCGTCTTTCTAGTCCAATTTATAGAAAATATATTCTTGTTATTTTACTTGTAAACTTCATTATTCCATTCTTTGGATTGATGACACGTAATGCAAAACGTAAAATGACTATCTTAAAAGTAATCTGTATTGCTGTAATTATCGGACACTGGTTTGATTTTTACCAAATGATTACTCCAGGAACGCTTCGTGAGCATGGTTCATTTGGTTTCTTAGAAATTGGAATGCCATTTATATTTGTAGGTATATTTGCTTATTTAGTAGGAATGTCTTTAGCTAAAGCTCCTCTAGTTGCAAAAAATCACCCACTCTTGGAAGAGGCTTACAATCACGAGACTTAGGATTTGCTTAGATAGTAAACACAAAATAAGATTCATTATAAATTGTGAATCAAAGTAAGAATTAAACTGAAATAAGGTTTTTAAATTGCTTTAAAAACCTTATTTTTGTATCATATAAAGAGAAAACAGAGTGTTATTATAAAACTTTCAAAAATAATTGAAACTTTTGAAAACCTTTTTCTAATACAAACTGCTTACTTCTCAAAGACTTACATAAATTTATATACATTTAAGTTTGAAAAATGAAGTTGAAATTTATATCCATTACGGTATAATTAATAAAATTTAACAAAACATTTTTTCTAACAGTATATAATTACTATATAGATAAGAATTATAATTTTAATAAAACTTTTAACTGACCTATACAAATGAACGGATTACTTATTGCTGCCGTCGGCGTTCTGTTCCTCGTCTTAATGGCTCTCATCTATCGTGTATTCATGCTGGTGCGTGTAGCGAAGGATGTCAAAGAACCAAATGCTAGAGATAGCAGAGTGGGAATGTCAAATAAAGTAAATGCAATTTTATTTATTGTATTCTTTTTCGTGCTTTTCGCTTCTATTTTCGCTTATGGATTTTCTGAAAAAGTAAAATATATTTTACCTGAATCGTCGTCTATACATGGAATACAAATTGACTTTTTATTTTGGCTAACTACAGCTGTTGTCTTCTTTGTTTTCATAGTAACACATATTTTATTATTCTTTTTCCCTTATGTGTATCGTTATCAAGAACACAAAAGAGCAACATTTATTCCTCACAATAACCAATTAGAGATTGCTTGGACTATTGTTCCTGCTATTGTCTTGACTGCTCTTGTTGTTACAGGTTGGACTGTTTGGTCTGATATTACTGACCCTGCTCCAGAAGATGCTTTAGCTATTGAAGTAATGGGAAAACAGTTTAACTGGCAAGTACGTTATGGAGGAAAAGATGGAAAAATTGGTAAATTCAATTATATGAAGACTGATGGAACAAACTCTATGGGAATGGATTTTGAAGCTGATGAGTCTAACTATGATGATTTTATGTACAACGAATTGCGTCTTCCTAAAAATAGACCTGTTCTTTTGAAAATCCGTTCTCGTGATGTATTGCACAGTGTATTTTTACCTCACTTTAGAGTAAAAATGGATGCAGTACCTGGTATGCCAACACAGTTTTGGTTTACACCAACGAAAACAGCAGAAGATGTAAAAGTAGAATTAAAAGAAAAAGGTGATCCAAACTGGGATGCTTTTGAATATACATTAGCTTGTACTGAAATCTGTGGAGGAAGCCACTTTGCTATGTTTATGAAAGTTTCTGTTTTAGAAGCTGATGAATTCCAAAAATGGTATGATTCTGAAGAAGCTTGGGCTGCTAAAAATGTAGATTATTTAAAAGAACAAGGAATCAAAAATATTCCTTCTAATCTTGCTTCTAAATAATTCTATTAGGACAACAATACTTGAATATAAAAAAACAAATTTTAATACATCTATTTTACAATAAATACCGCAAATAATTATGGCTGATACAACACATCAAGCAAGCGGACAAGATGTTCTACATTACGATGTTGATAATCATGGATTCGTCCATGAGGAACATCATGACGACCATGAGCATCACGGAAATTTTATTACGAACTATATCTTTTCTACTGACCACAAAGTAATTGCAAAACAGTTTTTGTTTACAGCAATATTTTGGGCAATGATAGGAGTAGGTATGTCTGTAATTTTCCGTCTGCAACTCGGTTTTCCTGACGCAGATTTATCTTTCCTAAAACCTATTTTGGGTAAGTGGATAGATGCGAGTGGAAAATTAGATAAAGAATTTTACTTAGCTCTTGTAACCATGCACGGTACGATAATGGTTTTCTTCGTACTTACAGCAGGTCTTAGTGGAACATTTAGTAATTACTTGATTCCTTTACAAATTGGAGCTAGAGATATGGCTTCAGGGTTCATGAACATGCTTTCTTATTGGTTCTTTGCTGCTGCTGGACTAATTATGTTCTACTCTTTATTTATTGAAACAGGTCCTGCATCTGGAGGATGGGTAATTTATCCACCACTTAGTGCATTACCACAGGCTATGCCTGGTTCTGGATTAGGTATGACACTTTGGCTATCTAGTATGGCATTGTTTATCATCTCAACTCTTTTGGGTGGTATCAATTATATTTCTACAGTAATCAATATGCGTACTCGTGGTATGTCATTTAATCGTATGCCTCTTACTATTTGGGCATTCTTTATTACTGCTATTATTGGTCTTTTATCATTTCCTGTTTTGTTCTCAGCAGCATTACTTTTGATTTTTGACCGTAGTTTTGGTACAAGTTTCTTCTTATCTGATATTTATATTGGTGGAGAAGCACTTCCAAATCAAGGTGGTAGCGCAATTTTGTTCCAACACTTATTTTGGTTCTTAGGACACCCAGAAGTATATATTGTACTTTTACCTGCTCTCGGAATTTCATCAGAAGTAATTGCTACAAACTCAAGAAAACCAATCTTTGGTTATCATGCCATGATTTTGTCTATTATTGGTATTGCTGTTCTTTCGTTTATCGTTTGGGCGCACCACATGTTTGTAACAGGTATGGATCCTTTCTTGGGAACTATCTTTATGTTCTTGACACTAATTATTGCAGTTCCTTCGGCTGTAAAAGCGTTTAACTATATCACTACACTTTGGAAAGGTAACTTGGTATTTACTCCAGCTATGCTTTTCTCTATTGGTTTAGTTTCACTCTTTATTGTTGGTGGACTTACAGGTATTCACTTGGCAAGTGCAGCGATTGATATTCAATTACACGATACGTATTTCGTAGTAGCTCACTTTCACCTTGTAATGGGTTCTGCTTCATTCTTTGGTATGCTTGCTGGTATTTATCACTGGTTTCCAAAAATGTTTGGTCGTATGATGGATGCTAAAATGGGTTATTTCCACTTTTGGACAACATTTATTGGAGTATATGCAATATTCTTCCCAATGCACTTTATCGGTGTAGCTGGTTTCCCTCGTCGTTATTATTCTCATACTGCATTTGAGCCTTTTGGTTTGTTTACAGATTTGAATATGTTTATTAGTACGGCAGCTATCTTAACTTTCCTTGCACAGTTTGTATTCGTATTCAACTTCGTTTACTCTATGTTTAAAGGTCGTTTAGCTCCTGCAAATCCTTGGAAATCAAATACATTAGAATGGACAACTCCTCGTTTTCCTGGACACGGTAACTGGGTGGGAGCAATTCCTCAAGTATTCCGTTGGCCTTACGATTACAGTAAACCTGGAGCAAAAGAAGATTTTATTCCTCAGAATATTCCATATTCTGAAACTCCTGAATCTAACTTGCCTTTTGAAGAGAAATTAGCAAGTCTTGAAAAACAACAAAAACAGGAAGGAATTAAAATTCAGAAAACACCTGAAACGACTATTGATTCTAAAACAGATAAAGATACAACAGATTTGGATGAAGATAATGAGAACAAACAACTCTAATTCTCAATCTGATTTTGATCTTTTATAAATAATAAAAAACCTATTCTTTTAAGTAAGAATAGGTTTTTTGCTTTGGGAAGAATTATTAAACTAAATAATGAAAGAAAAAGAAGAAGAGATTAGGATTTTTGCAATCTAAAATCATACCTTTTTTAGTCTAACTTATATTACGTTGCGCTGCAACTAAAAAATATGGCTCTTCCGACTTTTTAGCGAAACATAGTGTGCTCAACTCCCTAGAGTTGAACGAAAGGCTTCCTCAGAAGCGTGATATTGCTTAAATCACGCTTCTGAGGAAGCCTTTCGTTCGTTTTTGAGAACGGTGTAACCCTCAGCGAAGCTAAAACGAACGCACACTATTTTATAATTTCGTTAAATTGTCGGAAGAGCCAAAAATATTTTTAAAAAAAGTAGGGTGCAGTAGGATTTTATTTTACTAGTTGTTAAAACAAAAATGAATATCATTTATGAATTATTTTTTCAATAATGCTTTAGCCTGATTTGAATATTTACTACTAGAATTAGCTATTTTTTGTAAAACAGTTTTTGCTTTCTGTTTTTGATTTACCTTTAAATAAGAATTAGCTAAATACCATTCAGCATCTTGATTATTTTTTTGATAGACAATATCAGATTTTTGCTTTAAGAATTTTTCTAATAAAGGAATGGATTTTTTATAATTATGATTTTCATAATATGACATTCCTCCAAAATATAATGCTTGTGCATTATTTGGATTGGTAACTAAATAAGAATCAAAAAGAAGAATTGCCTCAGTATATTTTTTGTTTTCATAAGATTGCATAGCATCAAACAATATTTCTTTTGGCGATTTCTGACTTCTTCTTAAATTATCTTTTTTATAGGTGTCAGAAAAGAAATTATAGTCATCATCAGCTAATTGATCTGCGTTTGCTGCATTAGAGGAATCATAATTCATTTGTCTATTCGCACTTACAGTAGGAGAAGCAACTATGTTTTTTTCCGAATCAGTTAAATTAATATCGTTATTTTCAGTTTCTACTTTCTCTTTTTTACGAATCCAAACATCAGAAGTAGAAAAATCTTTTTCTTTTGCTACTTTTTCTTCTTTATCCATATTGAGAGCTAAATTGTCTTCAGCTTGTGAGTTACTTTGGTTGGATTTCTTTTTTGTCTTTAACTCTTCTAAGTTCTCATATTTAAGTTTTTCTACAAGGGCATTTTCTTCTTCTTCAGATATTGTCGTTTCTTCATTTAAAGCTAAGTCATTATTTTTAGTATTTGGATTTTCTGATTGCTCTACTTTAGTTTGCATAGCCATATTTTCCGAAGAAACATTAGTATTAACTAACCTAAAAAGTCCAAAAAGAACTACAAAAACTAAAGCTACTGAAGCTGCTGCGTAAAAAACTCTGTAATCTCGTTTATAAAAACCTCTCTCCTTATTATAATTTCTAATTTCTGCATTGAGTTGATTTGTACTGGCAGCAATATTTACTTTAAAATCAGCATTAGAAAAACCTTCTACAGCTTCAGTAGCAAAATCTGAATTAAGAAGTTGTTTTTCTACTTCATGCAATTCTTCTTTATTAAGTTTTTTATCTATATATTTTTGTAAAGTTTGGACATCAATATTTGAAGAGCGTTCTAAAATGCTCCTTATCTTTTTTTCTCTATTAGTATGTGTTTGGCTCATTATTTTATCATTTTAGAAACTTATAAGAACAATTACGAATTACGACCTGCAAAAGCAGCGAAGCTAATTAAAAATTACGACTATAATTTATTGACTTTTAGTTGAGCGAAAATTAAAAATAGTAATTATTTAATTTTCTGTTGCATACTTGTTAAAGTATGTTGTACATTTTTGCGCATCCTAAAGGCTACATTACTTATTACATAAACAGAAGCCAACAAATTAAAGTTAAGATTCCCAACTGTTTTTTAATATTTCGCTTTCCGTTTTGAAGAAAACTTTTTACTTTAGAAAGTGAAAAACCTGTAATCTCTACAATTTCCTGATAACTTTTTTCTTCTAAAAAGAAAAGCTCTACACATTGTTTTTGTTCAGGATTGAGTGTATGTAATGCATCTTCGATGCTAGTGAGTCGTTCTTCTTTCTCGTGTTTTTCGCCTTTATTAGATAGATGCCAATCTGGGTCAGAATCCATACGATTGTCATCTTGATTTGTAAAATAATCTTCACTTCGTTTAAATTCTCTCTGACGTTGACGCAAATACATCAAACAATAATTTTGAGTAAGACGATGCAACCAAGGAGGGAAGTTTTGTATCTCAAAACGTAGAAGGTCGGTCAATAACTTTTCAAAAATAAGCAAAACAGCATCTTTACTGTCTTCTTCATCTTTAAGATACTTTAGACATACACCATATACCAAGTGGGTATAACGCTCAAAAAGTTCTCCCACAAATTTATTATCTCGGGTTTCTTTATAGGCTTCAATAAGTTCTAAATCCGAACGAGGATTTTTTTTAGAAAATAATTTGACAAACATTTTAGCAACAATTACGAATTACGAATTAAAAATTACGAGTATAATCTGAAAAATATTACTGTATTTAATTTTTATTGACCATCTAAACAAAACAGACTTAAAAAGAGTGTTTTGAAAAGTAGTTTAGCCACGCTGATTTTCAGTTCATCTTATGGGTTCTTTATGAACTTAGTGTCTAATAAAAATGTATAGATAATTTTGCTCAAGTACTTACTTATTGTAAAACCACTAAATAGAGTTCGAAAACTCAAAAAGAGTTGCATCTCAAAATTAATCATTACTATCAACTACAAACTAATTACCAATTTATGAAAAATCTAGCAGCATCACTTTATAAACTTTCTACAAAATTACACAATTTATTCTCACCTCGTTTTTATTTTACCTTTCTTATTATTTTAAGTGTGTTTATTTTTTCTTCTAAAGAAACTTTTGCCCAAGTGCAATTTAATCTGAGATTACAAACAGGTTTTCCATTAGAAGAGTTTGCTCAAAATAATGAATCTGTTGCTTTTGGTATTGGTGGAATGCTACTTGTGCCACTTACTGAAGATGAATCTGTTGTTTCATTAGGATTAGATGCAGGTTATATGATTTATGGAATGCAATCAGAAGATTATATAGATAATAATGGATTTGATTATACATTGAATACAAATAATAATATTTTTGAGAGTTTTGCAATGGTACGTTTTAAGCCTCGTTGGGTAGACTCTTTTATTTATCCGTATGCTGATGGACTTTTAGGAGGAAGATATATTTATACAAGAACGACAGAAGAAGAAGATGGAGAAGATATAAATTCATTTATCGAACAAGATGGATTTTCTTTTGCCTATGGAGGTGCTGGAGGAGTGTTAGTATCGCTTTCAGAGGAGATAAAACTAGATATTCGTGCTGTTTATACACAAGGAAGCAAAGCAAAATATTTGACAAAAAATTCTATCTATCCAGACCCATTATTTCCAGACGAATTTATTTATGATGTTAAAAAAACCAGAACTGATATGCTTTCTTTTCAAGTAGGAATTACATTTTTTTTAGATTAATTGTGTAAATAATTTTGATTTGCAAAGTGGAAGTCTTTTCTGATATGAGATAGAAAATTAGTATTATTGTAGTCAAATAATTATAAATGGATTCAAACAAAATTATTTGAATCCATTCTTCTATAAAAAACTCTACTAATGAAAAAAAATATACTTTTATTTCTCTCATTTTTTATTCTATTTTCTGCTGTTTCGTCTTGTGGATCTTTAGAAAATTCAAATGATAATACTCCAATTCTTTCGGATAATTCTAAAGGTGAAACTATCAAGATTCTATCTTGGAATTTATATAATTTTGGAAAGTCAAAGGATAATGAAGAGATTGCATATATCGCCAAAAAGTTAAAAGACTATGATATTGTAGCTATTCAAGAGGTTTCAACTTCATTATATGGAATTCGTGCTGTCGGAAAGTTAGCTGATGAACTAAACAGAACAGGAAGTAAATGGGAGTACAAAATAAGTGAACCTACTTCAGGAGATGGCAAAGAACGGTATGCGTATGTATGGAAAACATCTACCAAAAATGCTAAAATTTCTCTAAAAAAAGACTGGTTAGAAGAAAGCATTGAAGCTAAAGTAGATAGAGAACCTTATATGGCAAGATTTGAAATTGTATCTAAATCCAAAACTACAAATACTGTATTGATAGGTAGTTTTCACGCTGTTCCGACAAGTAAAGACCCTGAAAAAGAGGTAGTTTTCTTAGAAGAAATTCCAAATAGATACAAAACAGATAATATTTTGATTTTGGGAGACTTTAATCTTGATGGAAAGCATGAAGCATTTGATGGACTCAGAAACCGTTCTTTTGTGGCAGCTTTCAAAGGTCAAAAAACAAGTCTTCGAATGAAAGAAAAAGATGGAAATCCATTAAATGAAGAATATGATAATATTTTTGTAGAAACGAGAGCATTTAATATCAAAAAAGCTGAAGTAATTCATTTTTATAAAGATTACAGTAGCCTAAAAGATGCTCGTTATATTTCTGACCATATTCCTATTTGGGTAGAGTTGGGTTTTAAGTGATAATTTTTATTAAAAGAATCTTTTTTCTATTAAAATAAAACTTTCCTGCAAAAAGTGTTTTCATTAAAAGCCAGTAAATTTGTAGCTTACAAACTACACCTATACACAACAATTTTGAAACATAAACTTATTCCTTTTCTATTTTTTGCTTGTCTTTTTGCCTGTTGGATTCCTGTTGTTGATAGTCCTATTGCTCTTGTAGCAGGACTTTTATTTGCCCATTTTCTAAAAAACCCTTTTCCAAATCAAACTGCAAAAGCAACAAAACAGCTTCTAAAAGTTGCTGTTGTGGGTTTGGGATTTGGTCTGAATCTTCAAATGGCAATTTCGGCAAGTCAAAATGGAATTGGTTTGGTTGTCAGTAGTATTTTTCTGACACTTGCAGGAGGGCTTTTTCTAGGAAAAATTTTGAAAGTTGAAAATAAATTAGCTCAACTTATTTCTGTCGGAACGGCTATTTGTGGAGGGAGTGCTATTGCTGCATTTTCGCCTGTAATTGATGCTGATAATTCTGATATTTCGGTGTCTTTGGGTGTCGTTTTTCTTCTGAATTCTGTTGCATTGCTTGTTTTTCCTGTTCTAGGACATTTTTTCAACCTTTCACCTCAAGATTTTGGAATGTGGGTAGCTGTTGCTATTCACGATACTAGTTCGGTTGTAGGTGCAGCAGAGAGCTTTAGTGATGAGTCGTTGAAGATTGCAACGACATTGAAACTTGTTCGTGCACTTTGGATTATTCCTTTGGTTCTGCTTTCTGTGTTGGTTTCTAAATTTTATACAAAAAATAAAGTTGAGGAACATAATTCAGAAAAAGAAAATCTGTCTGAACAGCTAACTAAAAATGATAAATCTAAAAAAATACCTCCAAAAATCACTATTCCTTATTTTATCGGACTTTTTGTAGTAGCTATTTTGATAAATACATATATTCCTTTTGTAACAGAATACTCTCCTTATTTGGTTTGGATTGCCAAAAAACTTCTTGTTACGACACTTTTCTTGATTGGTCTTAGTTTGTCTATCGAAAAAATTAAAAAAGTAGGTTGGCGACCGTTGGCATTAGGTATAATATTGTGGATATTGATTTCTGTGGGTTCTTTGCTTGTGATTTTATAGATGATATTTTAGATTTTTAATACAGTTTTATACTACAAAAAGTAAAAAGCCATTTCTATCAAAAAATGATAAAAATGGCTTTCTAATTTATTATAGAATATCTTTATTATACATCTCCATAAATACTAGATTGTCCACCATCTACAGCAATCACCTGTCCACTCACATAACTACACTCTTCACTCAAAAGGAAACCCACTAAGGTAGCAACATCTTTTGGCTCACCTAGTTTTAAAGTCGGATTTGCTTTTGCATATTCTTTTTTAGCAGATTCTGGATTATCTGGATTAATTTTCTTAAATGCTTCTTCTACCATAGGTGTTACAATTGCACCAGGGGCAATAGCATTTGTCATAATTCCGTCTTGTCCATATTCTAAAGCTGCATTTTTTGTCATACCAGAGACTGCATGCTTACTAGCCACATAAGGTGTTTCATTTTTGACACCACGAATACCAGCTACTGAAGCTACATTTACAATTCTACCATATTTTTGTTTTTGCATAACAGGAATTACATAACGCATTCCATAATAAACACCCATCAAATTAATGTCAATTACTTTTTTGAATGCATCCATGTCGTATTCTGTAAGTAAAGCTGTCTCTCCTTCAATTCCTGCATTATTGTAGAGTCCGTCTATGCGAGAATATTCTTTTATAGTTTTATCTACATAGTTTTTTACTTGATCTTCTTTCGAAACATCAGCCACTACAGTAAGTATTTTCGCATCTGAATATTTCTTTGAAAGTTCCTTTTTAGCTTCTTCTAGTTTTTCTTCGTTGTAATCAACTAGAGTAAGGTATGCGCCTTGCTCTGCAAAAAGTTCGGCAGTAGCATAGCCAAGTCCCATTGCGCCCCCTGTAATGATAATAGATTTTTCTTTTAAGCTAAACATAAGTTTGAAAAATTAAATTAAAAGTTTATAAAAAATAGAATTGGTAATAATATAATTCTAAAAGTATAACAGTATATTTTAAAACAATGTTTTTTGTATAAATTTAATTTTTAATAAAAAAATAGAAGACATCACAAAATGTGATTAATAAATCAAGTAAATCTATTTTCTAAAAATTAACTAAACTTTTAGTTGTTATTTAAGAAAAGAATTTTACCTTTGTAATTATTAATTTTTATATAAGTTTTCAATGGATTAATTTTCTTATTTTTCTTAAATAAATTGATTGTCCATCTACTATAATTTTTTCACTAATGAGATATTCATTAAAATCCTATCTAAAAGTAGGCACGCTTTCAGCCTTATTTTTGGCTACTCCTTTTGCTTATACAACAGCAAATGCACAAAATACAACAACAGAACAGAAAATAGAAAAGAATACTAAAAGTTCTGAAATGAAAACGCCTATTCCAATTGATGAAAATGTAAAAGTGGGAACACTTTCAAATGGAATGAAATACTACATTCGTAAAAATGCAATGCCTGCAAATCGTGTTGAGCTTCGTTTGGCTGTAAATGCAGGTTCTATTTTGGAAGATGAAGACCAACAAGGTTTGGCTCACTTTACCGAACACATGGCATTTAATGGAACAACAAATTTCAAGAAAAATGATTTGATTGATAATTTGGAAACAATGGGCGTTCGTTTTGGTGCTGACTTGAATGCTTATACTTCATTTGATGAAACAGTTTATATGTTGCCTATCCCAACAGATAGCGTGGGTTATGTGGATAAAGGCTTGCTGATTTTGAAAGATTGGGCAAGTGGCGTTTTGTTTGAAGACGAAGAAATAGACAAAGAACGTGGCGTAGTCATCGAAGAATGGCGTAGAGGAAAAGGCGCAAACGAGCGTATGCGTACTCAATATTTTCCTACTTTGTTGAAAGGCTCACATTATGCAGAACGTTTACCAATCGGTAAAAAAGAAATTTTGGAATCTTTCAAATATGAAACTATCCGTAATTTCTACAACAAATGGTATCGTCCAGACCTTATGGCAATTGTAGCCGTTGGAGATATTGATGTGGCAGAAATGGAAGCCAAAATCAAAGAAACATTTGGAAGCATTCCGAAAGTGAAAAATCCAGCAGAGCGTAAAAATTTCAAAACTCCTTTGAATAAAGAGCCTTTAGCAAAAGTAGTATCGGATAAAGAAGCAACAGCAATTCAATTACAATTGTATTACAAAATGCCTAAAAAAGCAGTTACGACTTATGCTGATTTGAATGAAAATTATACAAGCGAGCTTATTACTACAATGCTTAATGCTCGTTTTGAAGAATTACAAAAACAAGCAAGTCCTCCATTTTTATATAGTTTTGCTTTTCAAGGCGATATGATTGGACGTGATTTGGATGCACTTCAATTGTATGCAGGACTTCGTGAAGATAATATCGAAGGAGGACTCTCTACAATTACACAAGAGTTTGAACGTATGAAAAGATTTGGTTTTACGGGTTCTGAGTTAGAAAGAGCTAAAAAACAACTTTCTAAACGCTACGAAAAAGCCTATAAAGAACAAGACAAAACAGAGTCTAATAGAATTGTAATGAATTATGTTTACAATTATCTAGAAAATCAGCCAATTCCAAGTGCAAAGTTTGAATATGAGTTTTTAGAAAAAAATCTTCCTTCTATCACTTTAGAGCAAGTCAATAAAATGGCTAAAGGTTGGATAACTCAAGAAAACAGAGTTGCTATCTTAACAGGAATGGAAAAAGAAGGTGTAAATCTTCCAAATGATGAAAAATTAGTAAGTATTTGGAATGAAGCTGCAAACGCAGATTTAAAGCCTTACGAAGAAAAAGAAATTGCTAGTTCACTTATCGAAGAAGCAAATATTCCTAAAAAAGGAAGTATTACAAAGGAAATGACCAACGATAAAATAGGTTATACAGAATTTACGCTTTCGAATGGGGCAAAAGTAATTTTGAAGAAAACAGACTTTAAAAATGACGAAATTTTGGTTTCAGCTTATAGTTTGGGAGGACATTCTTTGTATGAAGATAAAGATTACATAGCTGTTTCTAATATTTCTTCTATTATTGCTCAATCTGGAATTGCAGAACTTTCAGGCTCAGATATGGATAAATTTATGACTGGAAAAACGGTTCGTATTAGTCCTTATATCTCTGAATATTCTGAAGGTTTTAGAGGAAGTACTTCTCCAGAAGATTTAGAAACTGCGCTTCAACTGATGCACCTTTATTTCACTAATCCTCGTCAAGATAACGATGCTGTTGCTTCTTTTGTAGCTACTCAAAAAGGTTTTTATCAAAACTTAGCTTCTAATCCAAACTATTATTTCTATGACCAGTACAGCCAATTAATGGCAAATGGAAGTATTCGTAGTGGTTTTCCAAAAGTAGAAGAGTTAGAAAAAACAGGTTGGCAATCAGCTTACAAAATGTATAACGAACGCTTTGCAAATGCTGCTGATTTTACATTTTTCTTTATTGGAAACTTTGATGAAGAAAAAATGAAGTCACTTTTAGAAACCTATATTGCGACTCTTCCATCAACAGATAAAACTGAAAACTTCAAAGATTTGGGTACTCGTTCGCCTAAAGGAATGGTAGAAAAAATCTATAAAAAAGGTTCAGAACCACAAAGTAATGTGCGTCTTTCTTTTGCTGGAGAAATGACAGAATATGATGCAAAAGATGAAGTTGCTTTGAATGCTCTTGCAGGTTTATTGCGTTTCAAACTTATTGAGAAATTGCGTGAGGAAAAAGGTGGTGTTTATTCAGCAGGTGCTTATACAAGTGTAGATAAATATCCTGTTCCAAATTATAATGTAATGATTACATTCCCTTGTGCGCCTGAAAATGTTGATGATTTGATTGCAGCTTCTATCGAAGAGGTAGATAAATTACGCAATGGCGATATTGATGCTACTGATTTAGAGAAATTCAAAGAAGCTGAAAAACGCACCAATGAAGTAAACCAAACTCAAAACAAATACTGGCTTTCTACGCTACAAGGACTTTATTATTATAATGAAACTCCTGAAAGTATAGAAAAAAATAAATCTATCTTGAAAGATTTGACAGTTGAAGACGTGAAAAATGCAGCTATAAAATATTTGGATACAAAAGCATATATCAAAGCTGTTCTACTTCCTGAAACTACAACAGAAGAAGACAAAGGAGAGTAAGTAAAAAAATATTGGTAGAAATACCAATAATGAAAAATTCAAATTGGTAAATCTAAAAGCACAATTATTATTTTTTATAAATGATAATTGTGCTTTTTTTTATAGCTGTAGACTTCCTAACAATTTATCTCTTGCCGTTGTCGGTGTCTCACCGACGACATATATATTTCTAATCTCAAGTTGATGTTACTTTTCAATAAAATGGTAGGATTCAAATCAATAAAAAAAACTTTTCCACCTAAAAACCGTTTTTGTTAAAAAAATAAAACGACAAAATAGCACAACTTAATTTTTTGAACTAAAATAATTAGCCAATGAAAACGCTTCTCATACTTCTTATCGCTTCAGTTTCTTCGGTGGCAGCTTATGGAATCATAAAAGTCAGTCAGTCGCACAAACAAACTTATAATGCTTGGATTACTCACGTAGAAAATTATGCAGGTGAAGGGATTGATACCATTCGCCCAAATCCAGATGATGTAACTACATATCGTTATGTGAGTAGAAGTGTAGAGTGGAAAACTTTTTTGGCTATGGCAGATACATTTCAAATTCCCTCAACCGTTCAGCGTTTCAGATATTTGACTGATGATGATGTTTTCAAAATCCGTGAGCAGTTTTGGTATATGTCAGGTGCAAACAACATTGAAGATTTGGCAATTGCTGCTTTTTTTGCTGAAATGTATTATTCTGCACCTGTTTCAATTAGGTATTTTCAAGAAAGACTCAAAGCTGATGGTTTTACCAATCTAAAAGTCACAGGAAAACTCAATCAACAAACCATAAAAGCCATTGAATCTCAACCTAAAAAACAAATGTGGGATTGGCTTCTCAAACAGCGTAAAAACTATATTTATAACAAAACAGCCTCTTCTACTATGTTGATATATAGAAAAGGACTTATGAAAAGAGCCAACGATTTTCATAAGAAATTTGAATCTTTTCTAGGAGAAGATAAACCTACCAATGAAGTTGATACGTATGAAGATACAAAAGTTCCAATAGAAGAATTATTAGAGTATGATTCTGCCAAAACATTACAGAATGGACAAGATGAAAAATCATCTCAAACTCAGAATAATTTAGAAGATAATTCAGAAGTAAAGATAATTGTTAGTTCTGTTCCTCTTCAAACACCTAGAGATGGTGATACTACAAAACGTAAAGAAAATGTAGCTTCAGCTATAAAAGATGATGAGATAAAAACAATTAGTGATACAAAGGAAAATGGAGTCCGAATTGTAGTTACTTCTGAAAACGAAAAATAAGATATTTTAGAAGGTAGTGATGTCTAATTTTTTAAACTAAAAAAATCCTTTTTTGATAGTTTTTGTCAAAAAAGGATTTTTCTTTATTAAATTTTCCCTAATAGCTTTAAAGTTTATTTTCAAACTAATAGATTTTGCGTATTTTGGAGTTAAAATGTGAAAAATTTCAAAAATAAGTTTTTTCAAACAAGAATATACATTTTTTTTAACGCATAACGAATAGTAACTTTGTCTCTTATACGACAAAACTATTTACTATCAAAGATTTTTATCTCTATAAAAACTTCCCTTTCTAAAATCTGAATTCAACGCAATGCAAAAATACATCTACCTTTTATTCTTTCCTGTTTTTTTACTTTCGGGTATGTTTTTTACTTCTTGTAACAACACAAAAGAAGAAGCTCTTAATGAATCAAGAGAAATTATCAAGGAACAAGATACCGAAATCGAAACGATGAAACGCCGTATTGATACATTAGAGCAAACTATTCGTGCCCTTGCCAAAAACAGAGAATCTTCTAGTGAGGAAGCAAGTGAATTGAAGGGGAAAGCACAAGAGCTTCAGAAGGCAATCAAAAGTTATCAAGGAGCTTTATCTAAAAAAGAAAAAGAGTTTAAAGAGTATCGTTATTTGGCGTTAGAGGACAAACGTGTTGCCGAAATTAGAGAAGAAAAACGCAAACTCCGTGAAGATAATGAGTTCATTGTTAATAAAATAAAGCAATTGAAGCAGATGAATGAAGTAAATGAAGTAATGGATGGACTGACAGATATTATCGATAAAATACCTCCTTTCAATAAATTTGATTGTTATTATAGAGATAAAAAAGATTTAGAAGCAAGTCGTAAAAAAGATAATGGGTATAGCCCAAAGTTACTTTTGGTAGAAGAAGATGGTACATATCCACAAGCTGATATTGGACAAGTAATTATTGATTTAGATTTGAATTTCTTCAAGTTAGATGGAAACCCAAATCAAGCAACACTAACACTTTGTTTGTTTGAAGAAGGAAGCCAAGCACCTGTTTATTGTCAGGATGAAGTTTTTGATACAGAATACAAACGTGTTGAATGGAAACAAGCTGCTTCTACATTCGGAGCAAAGAAATATTATTTTCAAGTGCGCCATGGCGATAGAATTTTGAGTGATAAATATAAGTTTTCAATCAAAAATTAACATTCTGTTTGCTATTTTAGTAGGTTAAAGCACAACAAAAAATCTGTATAAAATATAGATTGATAGAAAAAATACGTTATTCTATCATAAAACTACCTATCCTATAAACTGAATAATTAATTTCTTCTTCGTGATGAATAACTATATTTTGCCCTTATCAACCTTTAGAGAGGTTGTTTGTCTATTGTTTTTTTATACTTTTTTTGTACTGTCTAGCTTTGCTCAAAGCATACCAACTTGGCATTTTGATACATATAATGATAAAAACTCCTCTATTCCACACAACTTTATCAATGATTTAGCTTTCGATAAAAGTGATAATTCGCTTTGGATAGCAACAGGAGGTGGATTGGTACATTGGTCTGAAAAAGATTCTACAATCTACACACCCAAAAACTCAGAATTAAAAGATTATGGTATAAAATGTATTGCTATCGGAAAAGATGGCGATAAATATATCGGAACGTATGGAGCAGGAATTTATAAAATTGATGCAGCAGGAAACTTTTCACATTTGCAAGTTCCTTCAAAATCTAATAAAAATACAGTCCTTTGTATAACAGAAGACCAATACAAAACAATTTGGGTAGGAACAGAAGAAGAAGGATTATTTCGAATTGATTCTAAATTCAAAATTCTGATTAGTGTTGAAAGAATTGCATTTACACGAGTCTTTGAAATAGTTGTCGATAAAGAAAATACAAAATGGATAGCTACAGAACGAGGACTTTATACATTAGATGAAGATAATCGTCTGAAAATTTATCCTTCTTTGAAAGACCAGCCTATCAACTCCATTGCATTTTCTCCTCAAAATGAGTTATTAATCAGCTCAACTTTAGAAAGTACAGCACAGTTTTTTGTGGGAGATAAAAAACAAACCATATCTAAAGATGTACATTATCAATTCCGAACCATGCTTCCAACAAAGGAGAGCTTATGGGCAGCTTCTTTGAGTGGATTATCTCTTTTTGAAAATAACAAATGGACTGTTTTTAATCCTCAGAATTCTGCTTTTCCCTCTACAATGGTCAGTACATTAGTGCAAAACCCACAAGACAAAACAGTTTGGGCAGGAACTTTTGGACAAGGATTAGTTAAACTCTCCCAACTCAACACACTTCCTGAAGGAGAATTTAGACTAGGAACTACATCTATAAAAAAGGGAGACATTGTTCGTTTGCATATTGGTTTTGAAAGAGCGACAGCCATTTTTAGTGATACAACAGGAATTTCTGAATTGGTAGAATTTATGAAAGAAAATCAGGCTGTCAGAATAGAACTCTCAGGTCATACCGACACAGCAGGGGATGCAACCTTAAACTATAAACTCTCACAAGAACGAGCTGATGCTGTAAAACTTTATTTGATGAGAAAAAATATAGAAGCTAATAGAATAGAAACAAAAGCCTACGGAGGAACAAAACCCATTTCAGATAACACTAGTGAATCATCAAGACAAAAAAATAGAAGAGTAGAAATGAGGATTATTGAGTAATTTTATTGTCAAAAAATAATAATCATAAAAGGCATTTTATTCTTGCTCATTGTAGGGAATAAAATGCTTTTTTCATTTAGTGAAAAATCGCAAAATATTCATACCTTGTTTCCGTTCTTCTATCAAAAAAACTCTCCCAATCCGATTCCAAATGAAAGTAAATAAACTCTATTTTCTATCTATATTATCAATAATTCTGATTTTCAAAGTTAGTTTTCTTTCTGCTCAAGATTCTAAGAATCTTCCAAAGATTTTAAAACATCCAGATTCTGTTCATATTGAAGCGATTGAGGTTTTGAATTCTGAAAGTAGAGAAACAAATCTATCGGTTACCCCAGACGGAAAATATCTATTTTTTATGAGCAGTAGAGGAGGCGAAAGTTGGTCTATAAAATCTGGAATCTATAAAAATCAAGTTCGTTATGATGGAGACATTTATTTTTCTAAAAAAGATTCCACTGGGAAATGGACAACAGCCCAAAACTTAAAAGCAATAAATAGTTCTTCAGGAGAAGACGAACCTTTTGTAAGCCAAGATGGACAACAGGTAGTTTTTCAGTCGTGGCGAAGAAATTGGATGTCAGAAGGAGGTCCTTATTATCAAGCTAAATACGAAACAAAAACAAAAGGTAATTCTTGGACAAACATAAAAGGGTTAGGACAAGGAATAAATAGTTTTTTTAGAAGAGAGTTTTCAAAATATGGTGGCTATGCAACCGACGGAATGAGTGTTTCTTCTGATTTTAATATGTTTATTGTGGCTGCTGGTGCAAACTATAGTGGAGATATGGATTTGTATTGGAGTAAAAAAGATTCGACTGGAAAATGGACAGTTTGCACAGAAATGCCTATTTCTACGCCCAAAAATGAGCGTTCGGTTTTTTTAGCTGCTGATAACAAAACGATTTATTTTGCTTCTGATGGTTATGGTGGTTTTGGTGGACTTGATATTTTTAAGGCTTTGCTTGATGAGAATGGAAATGCAATTGAGATTTTTAATATTGGTGCGCCTTTCAATACTGATAAAGATGATTATGGTTTTGTTTTGACGGCTTCTGGGGAGGCTGCCTATTTTGTGAGAGAAGGCGATATTTTTTATGCCGATTTAATCAATGCTTCGCCTGAGATAAAACCTTCACCTGTTTTGCTTTTAGAAGGAAATATTGTGGGTTGTGATGAAAACCCGATTGATGCAAAAGTGAGTTTGTATGATGAAAATGACAAAGAAATTAGTGTTAGTTTTACCAATGCAAGAAATAAAGGCGAGTATGTTTTACTAGTTTCTAATCCTCCAAAAACCAAAAAATCGTACAAACAAATCATAGAAACCGAAAAAGGATTCGAACAAGAACTGTTTTTTGAAACTAAAAAGATAGAAATTCCATCAATAAAAAAATATACTAAAATTGAGTTAGGAAAAACACAGATAAACGATTGTAAAGAAGAAATAGCAAAAACGGAGAAAATCACAAAATTAGAAATCGTTTATTTTGCTTTTGATTCAGATGAATTAGACCAAAATTCTATTCAAGTTTTAGAAAATCTTATTGCTGTTTTTAATCAAAATCCAGAGAAAAATAATTCTCAAAAAATAATTCTTACAGGTCATACCGATTCAAAGGGAAGTAATGAGTACAATGAAAATCTATCACAAAAAAGACTTTTATCCGTTCAAAATTTCCTAGAAAGCAAAGGAATTGACAAATCTAAAATTAAAATTATTCCAAAAGGCGAACAAAATCCTACACAAACCAATGCTACAGAAAACGGACGAAGCAAAAACCGACGTGTAGAAATACTGATAAGCGAGTAAATGTAGCTCATTCTTTAGAATGAGAAATAAAGTACCGTAAACTTTAGTTTTCGGCTAAAAACAAAATTAATAAATTAAAAATAACTATGAAAATCAAAGTTTTGATGCTGTTTTCTTTTCTCTTTTTGGGAATAGTGTTTGAGGGATTTGGGCAATATTATAGTTATGACGGTTTTGTAAAAGTAAAGTTAGAAACTGATACAGCAGATGTCGCATTCTATAAAAAGTTGAAAATTCTTCGTAGTTGTGAAAATCTACTTGTTCACGAAAATGCGAGAAAAACGATTAACTTATATAATGTGTGGGTTGTTATACCAGACTCTTTATATGATGGCGAAGTAGGGTGGTCTCCTACAAAAGATATGCTTCTTTTTAGTTCTAAAAATGATGGAATAGTAGATGTTGTAGTGCAACCAATGACTAAAGAGCTGCCTGTAATGGAAAGAAATCGTTCATCTGTTTGGGGATTAAACAGAGATGGAAAATACAAAATATGTAAAATATTTGATTGGGGGAATGTTATAAAAGTTTCTAGGGATGAAAATCAAATCTTATTAATAGAAGTAGAATCAAGTGGTTGCTGTGATAATTATTTCATTTGTAATGATGTTTATGCTTATGAAAGTGACAGTCTATTTTTAAGAGAACAAATATGTTATTTAAAAAAGGATCGTTATGTAAAAGGTGCAACAGAATTAAAAGAAAATATAATTTTTACCACCACAGATACTGTATATTTGTTTGGATACAACCCTAGAACTTATGGTGATTTTGTTGAAATGGTAGATTATACTACTGGTAAAGATAGTATTATGCAATATTATTATGATGAAAATACAATAGCTGTAATACCACCTAAACAAACAGGTAGAGTATTGGCTACAAGATTTGTAGATGAAGTATATTGGTATCTAATCGTTTTTCCTCCAAAAGCTATACATCGTAGAATTTTTGATTCCATGATTGGTACGCCAAATGAACGGCTATACTTTTCAGGTTGGATAAAATCAAAAACTCCTCTAAAAATTGAATCTAGATAATCATTAAAAAAGTAATTCGTATTTATCCTGCATTTAATCATACAAATCATAAAAATCACTCGCTAATCAGTTATAGTATTTCAATCAAATAACACAAAAAACCAATCTCTGATTTTTACTCAAAGATTGGTTTAGTTTTTCTTATAAAAAGGATGTTTTATTTTATTAACTCCAAAATTTCTTCCAAATATTTTGAGAAGTTTCTAAGAATTTTTCAGTGGCTTTCAATTGTTCAGTACCACTTTCTGTAATATCTGATAAAAGAGGAACAGAACGAAGCATTTCACTTCCTTTTACAGTTTCATCAATTGCTTTTGCCCATTGTACCATTGTTGAAGTTTCTTCCTTTGCATCTGGAACAAGATTATTGATGTGTTTTGGAGCTACATTTTTAGTCGCCGTTTTTATTTCAACGGTAGTATCTAGCTTTTTGCTTTCTTGTTTTGCACCAGTTGTACTTTTCTGTGCTAAAATTTCAGTTTCTACAATCTGATGAGGATTTTTATTTACAAATTCTTCTTTTGAGGGAGCTTTTTGTGTTGTAGTAGTTGAAGAAGTTTCTTGTTCTTTCAAAAAAGCATCTAAATCTGCGAGTGTGCTGTTTTTTGCCATAGTTGTAATAGGAATTAGACTAAAGTAAACGAGTTTTGGATTGTTTTCACTAAAAAAAATATTTTAGATAAATGCTTGATTGTGTGTTAGTTATATTTTTTATTTATTGAGCAAAGATACAATATTTTTCGCAATTTCTTTATATTCTGCAATAGGACTTAAAGTAGAAAACTCTGCCATCTTATTTTTTGAAACTACAAAAGGAGAAATAATAATTGAATCTAAACTAGAAAGTGCATTCTCTACTGTCGTTTGATTAGTTCTGTTATGAATTCGGCTAGGCAGAATAGCTATTTTTAATTTTTTATTAATTTCTTGTGCAGGTTTTAAGTCTTGCAAGGTCTGATAAGCTACCAATAAATCATTCTGAGAAAGACTTGTAGGAACAACTACCAAATCAGATTCTAAACACAGTTTTCTTATCGCTTCATCAGTTGTTTTTCCTGCACTATCAACCAAAATATAATCATATTTTTTACTCTTCTTAAATTTTTTGAGATTGTCGATAATATGTTCATCTGTTGAGCCAACAATAGGAAAAGGAGCATCATTTTCAGCAATCTTCTTTTTGAAAAGCTCCATTTTTCTAAGTGTTGTGAGCGTATAGTTAGTATCTGTTTCTATGAGTATGACCCGTTTTTTTTGGCTGGCAAGTGTAGTGGCAAGGTGCATAATATTTGTTGTTTTGCCTGTTCCACCTTTTCGGCTGATGAATGAAATTATCATAATTGTAATAAAATTAATTTTGGAAGAATAATAAAAACAAAAATAAGGATTAGTTGATAAATAATTTGTTACCTCAAAATTTTAATCTCTATTCAATCAAAATAATCTAAAAAATAAGTATATTGTTATTCCAAGATAATAAATATATGCTAATTAATATTTCAGATTCTTAATTAAAAATATGCAGACAACTTCTACTCCTTCCCCTTATTTATTGACAGATTCTATTCGAATTGAGAAAACAGACTTTGAAGAATCTCATAAACAGTTTTTGGTTTTATATGGAAAAAAGCAGTTTTATTGTGGATTGCTTATTAAAGAAATTTTGGTAGAACTCAATGAAAATAAATCTCTTCTTCAAGTTCATTCCCAAGTTACGAAACATCAAGCCTATAAAAAGCTAACTCTTCAAGATATAGAGATGATTATTGATAAAAAAATAATTCCTCTAGGTGTTTTGAAAAATATAAATGAAATTGAAACCTCAAAAAGTGAAGAGCTTAGTTATGATGCTGATTCTATAAAAACTCAAAAAACACTTTTAAATGAATCACAGACAAATTTTATAGCTTCTGTTTTTAAATTTTTATATCAAAAATGGGTAGCTGCCTTATTTGTTTTGACTGGGCTTTTTATGCATATTTTTTACCTTTCTTCTCATTCTATTTTTGGAGAACATAGTAAAATATGGGTAGATTCTTCAGCTTTAGAATATATGTCACTTTATTTCCTAATCATTTTTATATTTGTTTTTCACGAAATTGGTCATGCTGCTGCTGCTTTGCATTTCGGAATTCGTGCGCCCAAAATTGGTTATGGTTTTTATTTGGTTTATCCTGTTTTTTTTACTCAAATTAGTGAGGCTTGGAAGCTTCAACCCAAAAAAAGAATGATTATTAATTTGGGAGGTGTTTATTTTCAATGGATTGCAGGAAGTCTTTTTATTTTATTAGATTATTTTAATATTGGCTCTACTCACATTTGGTCAGGAGTTGTAACAATGAACTTTATTCGATTGATTTATTCTTTTGTTCCTTTTATGAAAGCAGATGGATACTGGATTTTTAGTGATGGCTTTGAACTACCAAATCTGCGCAAAAAATCAAATCAATTTTTATCAGCTATTTTTAAATCACTTTCTATTCACAAAGCTCGTCAGATTACAAAAACTAAACTGCAATTTTATGCACTTTCTTTTTTTTCTATTGGAACAATTATCTTCTTTAGCTTTTGGTTTGTTTTTCTATCAATCATGGTTTGGAAATTTACACCAATGCTTCCAACTATTTTAGTCTCGTTTTATGAAAATTGGCAATCAGCAACACTTATTTCTCAATATCTCAAAATTATTCTTCAATCTGTATTGCTTACCATTACACTCTTAGGAGTAGTTGTTTTTGTAGTAAGAATGAGTAGTCTGATACGTTTTGCAATCAATTTCTTGATGGAAAGAGAAACTGAACTGAAAACTGTATAAAAACAATTTTCAGAAGTTTGAATTTTATGTTAATTTTTTTAGCAATGCTATTTTAATTGGCTTTTTTGATTTAAATTTTTTATCTTGTGAGCAGTTTGGTTGTTTGACAATTTTTGCAAACCTGCCGTTGTTGGTGTCCCCACCAACGACATAATGCAAAAATTGTCAGAGAACCATCAGTTTCTACCAGCTATATTTTTCATAACTTAATTAGTTTATCAAAAAATTATTTCAATCATGACAACAGAAAAAATTGCAAACCGTTTAGTAGAGCTTTGCCGAGAGGGAAATTATGAGCAAGCTCACAAAGAACTGTATCATCAAGATGCTTTTAGCATTGAACCCGAACTATTTCCTAACAACAAAGTACAAGGAATGGAAGCCATTGGTAAAAAAGGAGAAGAATGGGCAAATAATTTGGAAGAAATGCACTTTGCAGAAGTTTCTGAACCTATTGTAGCAGGAAACCATTTTTCTTGTACAATGGCTTTTGATGCCACTTTCAAAGACAGAGGAAGAGTAAAAGACGAAGAATTGGCTGTCTATAAAGTAGAAAATGGCAAAATTACAGAAGAACGTTTTTTTTATTCTATGGGATAACTAAGTTTTAATTTCTAGTTCAAGCTTAGATGCTTGAACTAGATTTTGTAGAAAGTAATTAGTTAAGGTTGCCAATTTTTTTTTATTGCTTTTCAAGTCTTATCTTTGAAGTATATTAGAATTTAAAAACCTTAATCCAATCAATATATTTATGGCAACTTATGATTTATTAGTAATCGGTTCAGGACCTGGTGGTTATGTAGCTGCAATTCGTGCTTCTCAACTCGGACTAAAAGTAGGCGTTATCGAAAAAGAATCACTTGGTGGAATCTGTCTAAATTGGGGCTGTATTCCTACAAAAGCACTTTTAAAGTCTGCTCAAGTATTCGAATATGTTCAACATGCCAAAGAATATGGCATCGAAGTAGGCGAATCTAAAGTAAATTTTGGCGATATGATTGGTCGTAGCCGAAATGTAGCTGGTGGAATGAGCAAAGGAATTGAGTTTTTATTCAAAAAGAATAAAATTGATAAAATAATGGGCTTCGGAAAACTAGCTGGAAAAGGCAAAGTAGAAGTAACCACTCAAGATGGAAAAAAAGAAATTTATGAAGCAAAGAGTATAATCCTTGCAACAGGTGGACGTGCAAGAGAATTACCAAATCTTCCTATTGATGGTAAAAAAATCATTGAATACCGTAAAGCGATGTCTTTAGAAAAACAACCTAAAAAAATGGTTGTGGTAGGTTCTGGAGCTATCGGAGTAGAGTTTGCTTATCTTTATAATTCTATCGGAACAGAAGTAACAATTGTAGAATTTATGGACAGAATCGTTCCTGTTGAAGATGCAGATGTTTCTAAAGAACTAGAAAGACAATACAAGAAAAAAGGAATGAAAGTAATGACTTCTTCAGAAGTAACAAAAGTAGATACTTCTGGAACAGGTTGTAAAGTAACTGTCAAAACTAAAAAAGGCGAAGAAATCATCGAATGTGATGTAGTTCTTTCTGCTGTTGGAGTTTCTACAAACTTAGAAGGAATTGGCTTAGAAAGCACAGGCGTAAAAACTGAAAAAGGAAAAGTTGTTGTTGATGACTATTACAAAACTTCAGTTGATGGCGTTTATGCGATTGGGGACATTGTACACGGACCTGCTCTTGCACACGTAGCAAGCGCAGAAGGAATTATTTGTGTAGAGAAAATTGCAGGACATCATCCAGAGCCATTAAACTACGGAAATATCCCTGGATGTACGTACTGTCAGCCAGAAATTTCTTCAGTAGGAATGACAGAAGCACAAGCAAAAGAAGCAGGTTATGAAATTAAAGTAGGCAAATTCCCATTCTCTGCATCAGGAAAAGCAAGTGCAGCAGGTGCAAAAGAAGGTTTTGTAAAAGTAATCTTTGATGCAAAATATGGCGAATGGCTAGGCGCACACATGATAGGTGCAAATGTAACTGAAATGATTGCAGAAGCTGTTGTGGCAAGAAAATTAGAAACAACAGGAATGGAAATCGTAAAATCGGTTCATCCACACCCAACAATGTCAGAAGCTGTTATGGAAGCAGCAGCAGCAGCGTATGGAGAAGTAATTCATATTTAAGAAGTTGATTTTTGAGCTATTATTAAACCCTAAGGGTCTTCGAAGACCCTTAGGGTTTTTACTATTTTCTACTTAAAAAACATTCGAAATCATGATAAAGCAAATTCTCATATTATTCTTTCTTGTATCAACTTTTTTTTCTTGTACCGTTAAGCCTTATCAGAAAGAAACAGTCTATCAAGATTCGAAAATTAGTATAAGTATTTATCCTACTTCCGAAGAAAATAAGAGATTTATAAGGGAGTTAATTTATACAAATGATAAAAATGTTCTATTACAAAGTTTAGAAACAAGTGATACTACCATTTTAAGTAAAATAAGTTTTGATATTGTAGAAGAAGAAAACCTAGTGAAATTGCAGGTTATGTTTGTAGATGAGGCTATTGAGTATAAAGAAAAAATAAAGAACTATATTTCGTATAGAATATCACAAAAACAGCAATATGAGATGTCTAATCTATTTTTTCTTACGAAAGCTGAAGATGAAGGACACATTATTATAGACCTACTCAAGGAAAATTTAGAAGACGTTGTTTGGCAAGAACACTCTTCTCAACACTTATATTGGCGAGCTACACCTGATGAATTTAAACTCATAGCAGATAAGATACGCAATATTGTGAACCTCTCACAAGAATATGTATTATTCACAAGAGTTCCTGTAGCAAAAGTAAAAGGTATTGATAATCAACTTTTTTCTTTTCACTATCGTTTTGAAGATGGAAAAATTATAGAGATGATTATAGAAGATATAGCAGGTATTCCGAAGTTAGTAGCTATTGAAGCTAGAGATGAGGTAAAGTAAGATTATTTGAGTTCAACTTTGTTTTTTCTTTGAATTGTATGTGTCTTTTTCAAAAAAAAGTGATTGTAGAAACATGGAAACTCATTAGAAATTTCATCTAATAAATATTATCACACTTAATTTAGTAATGTTCATTTTTACATAACGTAGGGTTTGCAAACCCTACGCTATGGAAAAATAAGACTTTCTGATTATCAAATCTGTAAATAATCGTGATAATGTTTAACGTAAAAATGAGATTCCAAAATTTTATATTTCTACAACTCAAAAACTACTTTTTATGAAAACTCAAAAACAAATTTTAATCCTCGCTTTTCTAGCTGCCTTTTTAGCTATTCTTTCAGCTTGTTCTAATCAAAAAACAGCTTCAAATAGCAATCTAATGGCTGATTCTACTGTTTTGGTTAGTTCTGATAAAGATCAGGAAATTATAGATGTTCCACTTACAAATATTCCAACGCCCATATCTCCAGAAGAAATAATAGAGGTAGAAAATGATTTAGAATTAGATGAAAATATTGAAATAAAGATAGAAGATGTCGAAATAGAAATCGATAATATTGTAACTGATGTAACAGCGATAGAAGCTCCTAGAAAAGATGATGTAAAAAATACAAACACCGAAAACTATCAAAAATTAGTAGAAAATAAATTTATCCAACCCAAAAATCAAGCTCTTTCTACTTTTTCTATTGATGTTGATAATGCTTCTTATACTACTGCTCGTCGTTTTATTCAGTCTGGACAGCTTCCAAATCCTGATGCTGTTCGTATCGAAGAGTTTATCAATTATTTTGATTACGATTATCCACAACCAAAAAACGATGTTCCTTTTTCTGTAAGTACAGAAATTTCGGCTGCACCTTGGAACACAAAACACAAATTAGTTCATATCGGAATTCAAGGAAAAGAATTGGATTACAAGAATTTATCGGCTTCTAATCTTGTCTTTTTGATTGATGCTTCGGGTTCGATGGAAGACCCAAACAAACTCCCTCTTTTGCGTTCTTCTTTGAAAATGCTTTTGGAAGAAATGAATGAAAAAGACCGTATTTCGATTGTTGCTTATGCTGGTGCTGCTGGTTTGGTTTTGCCTTCTACTTCAGTAAAAGAAAAAGCTAAAATCTTGAATGCCTTAGAAAATGTTTCGGCAGGTGGAAGTACAGCAGGAGGAGCAGGAATAACTTTAGCTTATAAAATTGCACAAGAAAATTTTATCAAAAATGGAAATAATAGAATCATTTTGTGTACAGATGGCGATTTTAATGTGGGTGTTAATTCGGCTGACGACCTTGTAAAACTTATTGAAAGCAAACGAAATGACGATATTTTCTTGACCGTTTGTGGTTTTGGAATGGGAAATTATAAAGATTACCAAATGGAAGAGTTGAGCAATGCAGGAAATGGAAATTATTTTTATATCGATAATATTCAAGAAGCAAAAAAAGTATTTGTGAAGGAAATGAGAGCAACGCTTTTTACAATTGCAAAAGATGTCAAACTTCAAATTGAATTTAATCCTACAAAAGTAGCTGCTTATCGTCTTATTGGTTATGAAAACAGAATGCTCAAAAAAGAAGATTTCAATGATGATAAAAAAGATGCTGGAGAGCTTGGCGCAGGACATACTGTAACGGCATTGTACGAAATTATTCCTGTTGGTGTAAAAAGTGAATTTTTGACTTCAGTAGATGATTTACGTTATCAAAATAACTCTAAAATAAGTTCAAATTATACGGCTGTGGCTTCTTCTGACGAGCTTTTGAACTTGAAGTTACGCTACAAAAAGCCTGATGAAACCAAAAGTAAATTGATTGTCAGTCCATTAAAAGATGAAAATATAGCTTTATCCAAAACGTCTGATAATTTTCGTTTTTCGGCTGCTGTGGCTAGTTTTGGAATGATTTTGAGAAATTCGGAATACAAATCAAATGCTGATTATCAAAATGTAATAGAATTAGCCAAAAATGCAAAAGGACAAGATATAGAAGGTTATCGAAGCGAATTTTTGAAATTAGTAGAAAGCTGTATGTTGATGAGTAAATAATTTTTCTATTCTTCTTATAGTCTAATTTTTTGATGTATTGTGCTACAATTTAAATTTTAAAAATAATTATTTACACTACCATGAAACAAAATAAATTCTTATCTTGAAGTAAGTAACATTGTAACTACATTACTTTACACCTTGTTTTTCATGAAAAAACATTACTTGACATGCATTTTTGTATCAATTTTTCTATCTATTTCATTTTCATTATTAGCTCAAAGTGATTCTTCACTCTATCAATTGAGTATTGATGAACTTTTACAACCTGAAGAAAACTTACTGACAGGAAAAGTTTCTTCTGCTTCCAAAATAGAGCAGCGTGTACTTGATGCACCTAGTATTGTAAAAGTTATTTCACAAGAAAAAATAAATAAATATGGTTGGGTGAGTCTGAATGATGTTTTGTACAGACAAGCTGGATTTTCACCTTCACAAGATTATGATAGAAAAACGGTAAGTTCTAGAGGAGTGTATGAAGGTTGGAATAATAATCATTTGCTTATTTTGGTAGATGGTGTTCCTTATAATGATAATTTGTATGGAACAGCTTATACTTCTGAGGTTACTCCTTTAGTTTTTTCTAAATCAATAGAACTCATTCGGGGACCTGTTTCGGCTTTGTATGGTGCAAATGCAATGAATGGAGCAGTGGGAATAAATACTGTTTCTCCTTCTGATTTTAGACAAAATGGAATGGCTCAGATTCGTTTGGGAAGCAATAACAAACAAATTTATGATGTGGTAGTCGGTGGAGAAAGTGATGTCTTGGCTGCTGTTGTGGCTTTTAATTCTTTTTCTACACTAGGAAACGAATATTTATCCTTTGATGATTCAGAAAGAACAGATGATGCAGGTAATTTTTTGAAACAAGAAATAAATGATAAAAGAAATAGCTATTATCTTTTTGGAAAGCTAGAGGGAAGAGGGAAATTATCAGGTTTCGAATTACAATATCATCAGCACGATTGGGAGCTTGAAACAGGACATGGTTGGTTGTTTTTTATTCCAGATCAACCAGAAGCCATTAAAGAAAATCGGAAAATGCTATCTTTGCGTTATACAAGTGGACATTTGAATAAAAAGTTAGTACAAGAATATGTTGTGCGTTATCAGCGTCATGCTGTGGATTGGAATATGCGTTATTATCCTGATGGTGCGCTTGATAATTTTTATCCATTAGGGGTTACAGAATATTTGAAAACAAGTGCAGAAGATGTTTTTGGTAGAATGCAATACAAATATTCGTTAGGAAAAGAGTCGGTGTTTCTTGCAGGTATAGAAGGAAATGTATTTTATTATGATGGAGATGATGCTCATACTTCAAATATTGATTTGAATTCAGATTTTTCTCCTTTTCAAGATAATGATCCTCAGCCAATGAATGCGTGGTTGGAGTTTATAGCATCAAAACCTCTGATAAATCTTGCTTTATTTGCTCAATATACATCGCCTAGAGTTTTGAATGGACTTCTACAAGCGACAGTTACACTTCGTTATGACAATCAATTTTTCAATTATACAGATATTTATTCATTAGAAAGAAGCGAAGAATCAAAGTCTTTTGAACAGTTTAGTCCAAGAGTAGGACTTGTTTTTCATGCCATGCCTACACTTACTGTTAAAGCTCTTGGAGGAAGGGCATTTCGCACGCCTACTCCTACTGAAATGTTTGGGGCAAATACGTATTCACTTGCTTCGAATATCAACGAACTTTCGGCAGAATCTATCACTACATTTGAGTTAGTTGGGGAGTGGCAGGCTTCCAAAAAGACGATTATGCGATTAAATACCTTTTATACCAATTTTGAAGACATCATTGCTTATAGTGTTGCTAATGCTAATTTGAGTACAAATTTGTATAGCTTGACTAATTTTGGAATCGAATATGAGATTGAATCATCTATTTCTTCCGAATTTCAGATTATGGGAAATTATTCTTTTGTTCAACGCCTAAACGAAACCATTAGAGATACCACAATTACAGAAAGTCCTGATAAACTGACTTGGTATCCTGCACATAGTTTGAATGTTGGTTTTAGTTATGAAAAAAATAAATTTTTAGGTTCGGCAATGGTTCACGTACAAAGTGAAGTTATGCGTAGAAGTTCAGATATTACTGAGCGAACAAAAGATTTTCGTCCAGAAAATGTAGCAGCTTGGGCAACTGTAGATACAAAATTTGCCTATCGTTTTACACCTTATTTAGAACTAGGTCTTCTAATTACAAATCTTGCTGACAAAGATAACTATCTCATAAAAAATAATTCTTATCGTTTTGATTATAGAATGAATAAACGAAATTTTTTAGTTAATCTTAGATATGATTTTTGAGAGAGTATAGAGTTTCATAAACCACAGAAAAAAAGGCTTCAGAACATGCCGAAACCTCTTTTTTATAGCCATGAAAAAATTACCAATCTCGTGGCAATCACAATGAGTTAAATAGCTATTAATATGCCAAAGTGTGAAAACTAAACGACAAACAAGAGATTAAATAAGATTAATAATCTAATTTTATAATCTAGATAGTTTCAAATTGATTAAATTTGTCAAATCAAAACATACCTTATAAGGAGTATCATTAATAAACTGTATAGTTAATCTATTCGTAATTTTTAATTTATAATTGTCAATTTAATTATGTCTTACGCTCTTCAACCCATTTGGAATATTGCTCATATTTGCCACAGACACGGCATCGAAAACGTAATCATTTCACCTGGTTCTCGGTCTGCTCCTCTTACACTAGCTTTTGTAAGGCATAAAAATTTGAATTGCAAAGTAGTGGCTGATGAGCGTTCTGCTGCTTTTATAGCTTTAGGAATTGCACAGCAGACCAATAAACCTGTTGTTTTGATTTGTACTTCGGGTTCTGCTGCCTACAATTATGCTCCAGCAATTGCAGAAGCCTATTTTCAACAAATTCCTCTGCTTGTCTTGACGGCTGACCGTCCTCCAGAATGGATAGACCAGTTTGATGGACAGACAATCAGACAAACAAATATCTACGGAAAGCATGTAAAAGAAAGCTATACATTGCCAGTAGATTTGTCACATGAAGATGCTGTTTGGCATATCGAACGCACTATTTCAGAGGCAATTAATCTTTGTCAAACCTATCCTGCTGCGCCTGTTCATATCAATGCACCTTTTCGTGAGCCATTTTATCCACCTATTGAAGTTACGAATGAAGAAGATGATATAAATAGTTTGTATGAAAACCAAATAAAATATGATAATGATGTAAAGATTATCGAACAAATTCATAGCCGTCCAAAAATACGAACACAGCATTGGGAACAGCTTTTAGAAGTGTGGAATAGAACAGAAAAAAAATTGATTGTTGGAGGACAAATGCGTTATGATGAGCGTTTGATTTATGCGCTTAATGGTTTGGAGGTTACTGTTGTGGCTGATGTAATTTCAAATCTTCATATTGTAAAAAATAGTATTCAGCATCAAGATGTGTTTTTGATGAATAGAGAAAGTTTAGAAGAACTCAGACCCGAATTATTGATTACATTTGGAAAATCAGTCATATCAAAAAATCTTAAAAAATTTTTACGTGAATATCCTGCTATTGAGCATTGGCACATTCAACCTGCTGGAATTGCTGCTGATACTTTTCAGTCGCTTACAAAAGTAATTCCTCTTAATCCATCCTATTTTTTCAGAAAGGTTTTGGAAAAACAGACTCGTTTTGCAGAATCTTATCGTCAATCTTTCTTTGTTGATAATTGGCGTGGAACAGATGCAGAAATTAAGAAATTAAACGCTCATTTTTTCGAAGAGCAACCTTTTTCAGAGTTTGAAGCCGTTAAGAGATTGATGGAACACTTACCACAACGTTCTAATTTTCATTTGGCAAACAGTATGAGTGTGCGTTATGCCAATTATCTAAACTTAGATAAAGATGCAAATAAAGAAATTGAAATTTTCTCTAATCGGGGTACGAGTGGAATTGATGGCTCAACAAGTACAGCCATAGGACACGCTCTTGCAGACGATGAAACATTGAATATTTTATTGACTGGTGATGTTGCTTTTTTCTACGATAGAAATGCGTTTTGGAATAATTATTTACCAAAAAATCTGATTGTAATTCTACTCAATAATCATGGAGGAGGAATTTTTAAAATGCTTCCAGATGCTGCTAAACAACCCGAATCAGATGAGTTTTTTGTAATCAAACAACCTCTGAATGCCCAAAGTTTGAGTAAAGAATTTGAGTTAGAATATACTTTTTGTGAAGATAAAAGTAAAATTGAATTTCAAGAAGCCTTAGAAAAACTAGAGTTAGATGTAGAAAAACGAAGTCGAATTTCTATCGTTGAAGTAAAAACAAGTATAGAAATCAATACAAAAGTTTTTCAAGACTATAAAAAAGCTGTTAAGTTTTTGGAGGTGGATTGATGAATTTAATATTTTCGTATTTCGTTTAGCCCTTAATCAACTTATCTCCCAAAGAATTAGCTTTCGAATTATTAAATTGTTTCAAAAACTGTCCTAATTCTGGGAAAGGAACTTTTTTAGGCTTGTATTTTTTGGCAAGTTTTAGATAATCTGTATTTCTAGTTTGAGAATATAGAGCCACAGCACAAAACAAACGCACCTCTTGACGCTCCAAACCTTTTACTAACTCTTGCTTTATTTCCTCATCTTTTTCTAATGAAGAAAGTGCTATAATAGCACGCATTTGGCGAACTTGTAGTGCATAATAGGTTTTGTTTTTCCATTTTTCAGATGTTTTTGGAAGAGGCAAATAAAGTTCTTTTATAAGTGCTGTTCTACTTCTTTCATCATTTAGTTTTGATAAATTTTTTGCAATATCCATTGATTCTGGTAAATAATCATATTCTAATAAACCAATCAAAACATCATGCATATTAGGCGATTTTTTTCTAACTAAAGTAGTTGTTACTTCTCGTGTCAAATTGATTTCTTTAGTTTCTCCTAAGAGTTGAACCAAAAGCCATTGACCATTATTTGTGCTTGCAAGTGAATTAATGATATTTTTTCGTTCTTTTACTAAGGAATAGTAATTATCAAAAGTACGCAATAGTTCAGAGTCAGAAGCATCAGCCGCCAAAACAGTAATCAATAAGTTTTGAGTGATAAAATCTTTTTCAGAAATAGAGTTTGTCAAAGAATCTATTAGCATAGACCAATTTTTTTTCTGACTATAACTTTTTGTTAATAATCTATCTAAAAGTAACGCTTTTTCATTTGAAAATTCAAAACGTGCATATTTAGGAATTGAAGCATAAAAATTAGCTTTTTGCGTAATTTCTAAAGAAGGTGTAATTTCATCTGTTATTTTTTCTTGAGAATTATCTTCATTTTCTTCTTGTTTCTCTTTCTCAGAACTTTCTCTATTTGCTAAAATACGAGCTAATTCTCTGTATGTGTCAGGGTTATGAGCATCAACTTCTAAAGAATAATTCAGCCTTTCAATTACTAAACTTTCCAAAGAATCTTGTTCTTTTTGACTAGAAGTCTTTATTTTAGCTTGATAAATAGCAGCATTTGTGAGGTAATAACTATTTTCTGGGTAAAGCTCTGCTAGTTGCTTGTAATATAAAAATGAATTATAAAACTCCCTATTCATTTCATAGAGGTCAACTAATCTTTCTAAAACATATTCTTCATAAGGATAAATTTCGTAGGCAGCTTGATAGGCATTAATTCCTTTCTGCCAATATTTTAGAAAGGAAGTAGAAGTATTTTCTAGAAAATCTTGTTCGTAGAGTGTTGGTTTTTCTTTTATATCTTCTTCTGAATAGGTGGTCAAATAAATAGAAGGTGCATTTTGCTCTGCTTTTTCATAAAAAACATTTCCGATATTCATGTGAAAAACATAATCAGAGGGTTTTCCATTCAATCCTTCGCTCCAAATATCAATTGCACTTTGCCATTCGCCTAAATGATAATTCATTTTTCCCAAGACAGAACGAGAATCTGAATCCTCTGGGTCGTACTCTAAATTTTGGCGTAATAGTGTTTTAGCCTCACTATGATTTCCTGCATTGAAAAGTGAAATTGCTTCATCCAAAGAATGAGGTATAGAAGCTGTTTGTGCAATTACTGAAAGATTAACTAAAAAGTAAAAGCAAAAAATAAGAAAGAAAGGAATATATTTTTTCATTGTCAAACGTAGTTCAGCGTAGCTAATTATTCGTCTAAATTTAAAACAAGCCCTAGTTTAAGGGCATTTACAAGATAGAGAAATAAAAGAAAATTCTGAAATTTGGTGTTTTTACAATCTATTCGTTTCTCTAGTTGTTTGTCTAAACGAAAATAAATTGGTTCTAGTTGCAATGTATCACAGACTTCTTAGTTTGTTGAAATTTTTAATACAAATCATCCAATCGCATATACAAATATTTGCTCACAGCAATGTAAGCACTAATTGTATTTATACTTATTCCTAAAACTAAAATTATGAAGCCAAGACCAAGAATAGAACCCATATAATCAAAAGCATTAAGTTCTGGAATCCATAAAGCAAAACCTTTAGCAAGAATAAGTACCAAAATATAAGCGATTATTCCCCCAATTATTCCGTGAATAAAAGCACGACGAAGAAAAGGTTTTTTGATAAAAAAGGGTGTTGCTCCAACAAGTTGCATACTTCGAATCAGAAAACGCTGTGAAAAAAGAGCCAAACGAACACCACTATCAATCAAAATAATAGCAGCAACAAAGAAAACAAGTGCAAAAGCAAAGAAAATATAACTAATCGTTTGGAGATTTTTGGTGATTTCTTCTATGTATTTATCTTTAAAATCTACTTCATAAACGCCTTCTATACTTTCAATTTGTGCTTTTAACAGAGCCATTTTGTCCTTCTGATAATACGATTCTTCTACATTGATATAATAGGCATCAGGCAAACGATTTTCTCCAACTAAAAACTCTTCAAATTCTACTCCTGCTTCTTGACGCATCATTTTAGCTGCTTCTTCACTTGCCATAAAACGAATGCGAGGTTTTCCTTTTTCATCTTTTAAGACAAAATCTAATTGAGTGAGCTTTTTCTGAATACTCAAACGCTGATTTTCATTTACATCCCTACGCAAATACACTTCAACTTCAACGTTTTCTTTAGTTCTGATAGAAAATTGATAGGTATAAATCAGAATTAAACCCAAAAGTCCAGTAATAAAAAGTGCCAACGTAATATTAACCAGTACACCTATATATGGATAAGAGCCAATACGTTTTTTGGAAAAAGGACGGTTGATAGAAGGAAATTGCAATTTTTTAGTGATTAATGTTCAATGATTAGTAATTAATTTGGTTCAAATACTCCTTTTACAAAAATACTAAAAAGTAATTCATTTTTTGTCAAATTTAAAATCATAAGATGGATAATGAATCTAGTTAATGCTTTATCAATAGTTTATTTTTACTTTCAATTATTTTATTAACCAAGTTTTTGACCAAAAAATAAAAGGTCAACTAATTTCTTAGTGTTAAGAATTAGTTAAGTAGTTTTAATTGTAAAATAATATTTCATCTAAATACTTGTAAATCCAAATAATTCCTTAATTTTGTATGGCAAATAGAAACATTACATTATTTGCACATGCCTGAAAATTCCACAACCCAAAACGGTGCAGCTACAACTAGCCACCCAAACTTACAAAGCCAGAGTTTTTCTGATGCTTTTGCTTCCAAATTCTTAATGGAAGCTCTCACTTACGATGACGTATTGCTCGTACCTGCTTACTCTGAAACTCTTCCAAGAAATACGCAAACCAAAACTAGACTTACCAAAACAATTACATTGAATGTTCCGATTGTTTCGGCTGCAATGGATACGGTTAGCGAGGCTGAAATGGCAATTGCTATTGCTCAAGAAGGAGGAATTGCTTTTATTCATAAAAATATGAGCATTGCACGTCAAGCTGAACAGGTAAGAAAAGTAAAACGTTCGGAAAGTGGAATGATTACCGACCCAGTAACTGTTTTTCCTAACCAAACCCTTGCTGATGCAAATCGCTTGATGAAAGAATTCAAAATTGGTGGAATCCCTGTTATTGATGAAAACAAAAAATTGATTGGCATCCTTACAAATAGAGATTTGCGTTTTCAGAAAAACCTTTCGCTTCCTGTTTCAGATATAATGACCTCTAAAAATCTGATTACAGCAAAAGAAGGTGTTGATTTGCAACAAGCAGAATCAATTTTAGATGCAAATAAAATCGAAAAGCTATTAATTATTGATGATGAAAACAATCTTGTAGGACTTATTACCTACAAAGATATTCTCAAAAATAGTGATAGACCAAATGCCTGTAAAGACGAACGTGGTCGCTTGCGTGTAGGTGCTGCCGTTGGTGTTACTGGTGATACTTTAGAAAGAGTTGCTGCACTTGTAAAATCTGCCGTTGATGTTATAACGATTGATACAGCTCACGGACACTCAAAAGGTGTTATAGAAATGCTCAAAAAGGTAAAATCTACTTATCCAAAACTTCAAGTTATTGTAGGAAATGTAGCCACAGGTGCAGGTGCAAAAGCTCTTGCAGAGGCAGGTGCAGATGCTGTAAAAGTAGGTGTAGGACCTGGAAGTATCTGTACAACTAGAATCATTGCAGGAGTAGGAATGCCACAATTATCGGCTGTTTTTGAAGCTGCTGAGGCTGTAAAAGGAACAGGAGTTCCAATTATTGCAGATGGAGGAGTACGTTTTTCAGGAGATTTAGTCAAAGCTATTGCAGCAGGTGCATCTTGTATTATGATAGGTTCACTTTTGGCAGGAACAGACGAAGCACCTGGGGAAATGATAATTTATGAAGGAAGAAAATTCAAATATTATCGTGGAATGGGTTCGATAGAAGCAATGGAAGATGGCTCAAAAGACCGTTATTTCCAAGATACAGAAGATGATATTAAAAAACTTGTTCCAGAAGGAATTACTGGAAGAGTTGCCTACAAAGGAAAAGCTGCTGAAGTGATTTATCAACTTGTGGGTGGACTTAAAGCAGGAATGGGCTATTGTGGTGCAGCTTCAATTGAAGATTTGCAAAAAGCACAGTTTGTCAAAATTACCAATGCAGGAATGAGAGAAAGTCATCCCCACGATGTAATGATAACTCGTGAAGCTCCGAATTATAGTAGAAACTAATTTTTTGATTAGTAAGTAAATAAAACGCATAAAATTTATAAAGTTTTGTGCGTTTTTTAGTGTCAATAATAATAATTTTCAAATAGAATAAAGAAGTTGAATTTTAGAGAATTAGATATAAAATTTTAATCAAAATTAGGTAGATTTGTAATCTTATAAATTATTCAATTTACTCATTTCATTATTTAGTTATGCAACTTCCTCAGCCCAAACACAAAATAAATCCATTATCAAAAACAGAAATGCTGGTTCGTTTTCAAGATTGCGACCCTTATGGGCATCTTAACAATGGCAGATATTTAGATTATTTTCTTGATGGAAGAGATAATCAAGTAACTTATGATTATGGGTGGAGATTGGTAGATTTTATAAATGAAGAAAAAAAAGGTTGGGTAGTTCAGAAACAAGAATTGGCATATTTGCGTTCAGCTGTTTATGGAGAAGAAATTGTAATCCGAACAGCAACTGTTTTTTATGATGACTCAAATTTGATGATTGAATGTCGAATGCTTAACAAAGACGAAACGCAATTAAAATCACTTCTTTGGATGAAACTTGTTTTTATTAATCTTACTAACGGACGAAGAACGAATCACACAGAAAATATTAAAGAATTTTTCTCAAAAGTAATTCTAAATGAATTCAATCTTGAAGAAACTACTTTTGATGAGCGTGTAAAAGAATTGACTACATTTTACAAAAGTCAAAAACAAAATAAGACAAGTGTTTAGTATATATTTTTTATCTCAAATTATTTAAAAACATGAAACATTTATTTTCATCCCTTACTTTAGCGTTTATTTTTATAGCTTTTAGTTCATTTGTTCAAATAGATGTTTGGGAAGAGCTAGAAGTATTTCATCAAGCTATTGCACTTACTTTTCATCCTGCTGAGGATGGAGATTTTGAGCCTGTCAAAAATGATTCTGATGAGCTTGTAGAAGCTGCTGAAAATCTTTTGAACTCTAAATTACCAGCTTATTTCGAGAAAAATGAGACTCAAAAGTTGAAAACTGAACTTCAAAATACCTTACAAAAATTAGTGAAACAAAGTAAAGATTTGCATACTTTAGTACAAGAGAAAAAAATGACTGACCAACAACTATTAGCTCAGCTAAATAACTTGCATAGTACATATCATCATATTGAGGAATTAAATAACAAAGCAAAAAAAAATGAAGAGTAAAGAAATGGGGCAATCAATACTATGTTTCCTGTTTTTTATATTTTTAGTTAAATTGAACCTTAAAATAAATCTAGAAAGATACAAATAACATTTTTGGTTCGTATTTTGGATATATACCTTTGATTAGAGAAATCAAAATAGCTTCTTTAATTCCATTTTTTAAACTTTTCTATATTATCTGTAAAATACTATCTTAAAATACTTCACTCTGATTATAATTTGATTTTTACTAATCATTTTCAAAATATTCTTTAATTATGAAAAAAAATATTCTATTATTACTCTTTGTTTTAACTGTTTTGGCTTTTCATCAAAACAGTAAAGCACAAGCTATTTATACTTTTCCTATGCTCGTTCAAGAACAAGTAGAAGTAAAGTCTCATCCTTTGCCTTCAGGCTTTGATGAAAAAGGAGATACTACCCTTACAGTATATTCTGGCTTGTATGGAAATTTTTCGGTTTATTTTGTTAATGGACCTCAATACCATCATATTTTAAATCCTAATCCAACAGGACTTTTAATTAATGGAAAAGAATATGGGTTTTATTGTGATGCTGAAAGAGGAAGTCAGAAAAATATTTCTAACTTTTTAGATATTTATGAATTTGAATATTTGGGAAGAAAATATCTTTGCTTCTTTAGTTTTAGAGAAGATTGTTTGCATAAAGGTTGTTTGTATCGTTGTTACAATTTATATGATATTACAGACCCTAATAATGTAACAGCTAACTCTTTTGCAAGTGTATATGGTGAAACATTTACTTTTGGAGACTATAATAGTGATGGTGTAATGGATTTTATTCGTGTAGCTTCTCAACTTCCTCCTAATATTGAAGAAGACAAAATTCCAACAGAAGATAAATCACTTTATGGATTAGTTACTGTATTTTCATTTGATAAAGAAGGAAAGGCAGTTGATATAAAGCACGAAGGAAACAGTTATTATTTGTTTATTAAAGGAACAGACGAAGAGTTTTCGGGTTTTGAAGTCGTACAAAATGATTGGTTTATTCCATTGAAAGATCAATCTGGAAAAATTGCTCCTATTACGCCTTATTATGCTCCTTATGTGTCATTTGACCCTAAAGAACCATTTTTATATGATGCTAAAGGCTACCGAGTTCCTCAGAATTTATGGGCAGTCCAAGTAGCAGAATTTGATGAAATTGAAGGAGCTTTAGATTATTGTGAATACTTGATGCAGGGAGGTTTAGAAGATGTTTTTGTTTACATTGATCAATACAATCGGGATCTGCATTTCTTAGTCTTAGCTGGAAATTATCAAAACAAAGAAAAAATACAAAAGCTACAATTAGACTTAAAGAAAGCAGGAGTAAATGGAAAATTAATAAATATGAAGACAGAGTTTTAAACATAACTTTTAAACTTATTATTTAATTCTCAGTATTCATTATCAATAAATATAACTTTTGCTAAAATCTAGCGTTTTGAAGATAAGAATACAAAAAAAACATCCTTAAAATTATACTATAAAGTCTGCTTATTTAATAAAGTGAAAAAATGCAGTTTATGAAAAATATAATCGTATTTATTTTATTTATTGGTTCACTTATGCTACTTAAATCTTCTGTTTTGGCACAAGATTATAAAATAGCACAACTTAGTCAAGAACCTGTTACTATTACAATGCACCCTACTCCTTCACTTCCTAGAGAAAAGAAGGACACTAGTTTTACAGATTATCAAGGGTCTAGTATTCCGATTGCTTTATATGTACTTAATGGACCTCAGTATCATCCAATTATAAATCCAGCTCCAACAGGAGTTTATATAAATGGACAACACTTTAAATTTTATTGTAGTATTGAGCGTTCATTAGTTCAATATTTAAGTATTTTTTTGGATGTATATGAATTTGATTTTTTGGGTAGGAAATATCTTTGTTTTTATACTTTGAGTGAGGAATGTATGACCAAAGGTTGTCGTTTCAAATGTTATAATCTATTTGATATTACTGACCCCAATAAGGTAGTAGCTTATGCTTTTAATAGTATTTTGCCAGGAATAGAATCATTTGGTGATTTTAACTTTGATGGAAAAATGGATGTTCTTACAGCTCTGCCAAAAATGCCTGAGAGTTTTGTAGAATCACCAGAAGATGATCGTCGTTCGAATATTCTTATAACTGTTTACACGCCAACAGTAAATGGAGACCTTGCAAGAATGGAAAAAGAAGAAGATGGAAATCCCTATTATTTGTATGTAAAACCTGTGGATGAAGATATACAAGAATTTTCTGTCTTGCAATATGATTGGTTTATGCCATTCAAAAAAGATAATAAAGTATTAGAAATTGCCACTTTCTATCCTCCTTATCAACCCTTTGACCCCAAAAATGATTTTATGTATGACCACAAAGGACATAGGATAGATAAACGGCGTTGGGTAATTCATCTAACAGATTTTCCAGAACAAGAAGGAGCACAAGAGTTTTGTGAAATGCTTATCGAAGAAGGATATAGAGAAGCTTACATAAAAGTTGATCATTATGGTCCTGATTTTACATTCAAAATTTTGTACGGAAATTATTGGAGTAAAAAGAAAGCCGAACAAATACAACACATGCTTGTAGAAAAAGGAGTTGTAGATAGACAACAACCTGGTAAAGTGATTCCTTTAGATAAAAATTGATAGAATAAAATAAGCTAAGAACTAGAAAAGCTATACGAGAAATTGTATAGCTTTTTTTATTTGGATATAGCAGCACTTTATATGTGTAGAGTAACAAAAAATATTTGTTGATTATGTCTGACTACTGATAAATTAATATTTTATTCCCAAATTACGAAAAACAAAAGAAAGTAACCAAGCAGGACCAATCAAAAGGAATTTCAAATCATCGATAAAAGAAGGTTTTTCGCCTTCAATTTTATGTCCAATAAATTGCCCTATCCAAGCTACCACGAAAATAGTTAGTGAGACCACCCAAAGAGAGAGATTAGGAGTAGTATAAATCCAATTACAAATTGAGAGATAAACAATAGCTATTCCAATCATTCCTAAAAAAATAGGAAAAGACAGACGCAAATAAAAAATAGAACAAGCAATACAAAAAATAGTCGCAAAATTAGCAAAACTCCCCATAAATGGGAATAAATCCATCAAAAATTGATGTGGAATGCTCCAAAGAAGTCCTAACACACTAAAAAAAATAGTAGGCACACAAATCCAATGAATCATTTTATTGGTGTGATTTTGATGGCTTTCTCCATATTTATCAAGCCATTGTTGCATAGTCCTCATAAGTATATTGTTTGTATGTGTATTTGTAGAGTAGAATAATTTTATCTCAATATAATAAAAAGCTAAATCAAATAGAAAAATTCTATCTACTAAAAAACCCTAAGAAATTTAAATCTCAATTTAAATCTCTTAGGGTTAAGTCAATAATAACTAAAAAATTATCCTTCTAAAGCTGTTACTCCTGGTCTCACTCCATTGACAAAACTTTAATTTTCTGATTGAATTTAGTTTCTTTACTCATTGGATTATTGAGTATTTTTTTGATTTCTAGTAATCCATATCGGAAAAAAGAGTATTCATTATATCCATTTGAACAGACTCTTATTTTCGTTTTTTTATGTTTCCACTCCCCTACTTTGTAACACCAAACAAATGCAATAGAACAAAGAGCAAGTAATTTAGCTATTTTCTCTGGTTCTGTCAATTTTGTATTTTCTAGCTTAAAACCTTGTGTTTTTAGTGCTTTAAACAGCGTTTCTATTTCCCAACGTTGTTTATAAATTTCAAAAGCGTTTTCTAAAAAAACAGGTGAAGCTAGATAAATATATCCTTTTTGTGTTCTGCTTACAGATAAATATACTTCTACACCATTGACTATAAAAACACCCTCTAAATGATACGTTTCTGAAATAGCCAGTCCTCTACACCATGCTGCAATTGACTTTGTTTTACCTTTTCTAGTCGCTTTAAAATTAGACTTTAGTCGCATTACAAAATCAAAGTTTTTTCCTGATAAATAAGTAAACCATTTTTGACCTACAAACTCTCTATCTGCTACAATAGAAGAAATAGATAGGTTAGGAAAAATAGATAAAAAACGTTCTATTAATTCGATGCGTTCTTCAGTAGAAGAGTTTCCTTTTTTTGGAAAAACAGACCAAATAAGAGGCACTGAAACATTCTTATAAGCTGCTGAAAGTAACAAAATATTTATATTTTTTTTACCCACTTTCCAATTGGAACGGTCAAGACATAAAACAATATCCTTCCACTTATCAATACCTTGTAAAGAAACAATTAAACGAGTAATTGCCTTAAAATCAAGGTTATAGTGATTTAAAAAGCGTTCAATACGACGTAAAGAGGAGCTGCATTCTACATTCCGTTCAAAAGCTGTAGCAATTTGAATCAACCCTCCTAATCCTACTTTTATAACAGCTATTACAAAAAGACCTATAAATTGAACTCGTGCAAAATGAAACTCTGTTAAATGAGAAGATAAAACAGTAACTAATTTTGTAACTTTACCACTAGAAGCATACTTTGCTTTTGCCATAATTGAGAAAATTTTGTGAAAAAAATTTTGTAAGAAACTCAATTATGGCTTTTTTTTATCTCGTTTCAAAATCTTTTGTCAGAGGACTGAGACTCCTGGTAATTCTTTTCCTTCCAAATATTCTAAAAGTGCACCACCACCTGTCGAAACATAAGAAACTTTATCTCCTGCATTCATTTGGTTGATAGCTGCTGCCGAATCTCCTCCTCCAATAAGTGAATATGCTCCATTTTCTGTTGCTTGCACTACAGCTTCAGCAATTTTCTTAGTTCCTGTTGCAAAATTTGACATCTCAAAAACTCCCATTGGACCATTCCACATGATTGTTTTTGCATTTCTCAACACATTAGAAAACTCTTCTTGTGCTTCTTTTCCAATATCTAATCCCATAAATCCATCTGGTATTTCATTGTTATTTACAAGTTTTGTATTGGCATTATTATCAAATTTATCGGCTGCAACAGAATCTTTTGGTAAATAAATTTTTACATTTTTCTCTTTTGCCTTCTTTAAAAGTTCACTAGCCAATTCTAATTTATCCTCTTCTACTAACGAACTTCCAATTTTTCCTCCTTCTGCTTTAAAAAACGTATATGCCATTCCACCTCCTATAATAAGAGCATCTACCTTGTCTAATAATTTCTCAATAACCATTATTTTATCAGAAATTTTTGCACCTCCCATAATTGCCACAAAAGGGCGTTCTGGATTTCCTAATACTTTCTTGGCATTTTCTAGCTCTTGTTGCATTACATAGCCACAAACTCTATCTTTTTTATCAAAAAAATCAGCTACTGTTGCTGTTGAGGCATGTTTTCTGTGTGCTGTTCCGAAGGCATCATTGACATATACATCTCCATAAAGAGCCAATTTTTTAGCAAATTCTGTATGATTATCGTTTTCTGTTTTGGTTTCTGCTTTATAAAAACGGACATTTTCTAATAAAAGAACTTCACCTTTTTTGAGTTCTTTAGATTCTTCTAAGGCTTTATCACTTGTAATATCTTCTACAAATTTTACCTCTGTCTTCAGATGTTCTTTCAAGTATTTTACAATATGTTTCAAAGAAAATTTATTTTCTCCTTTTCCTTCTTCTTGTGTTTCTCCTTCATTTTTGGGTCTGCCCAAATGCGACATCAAAACAATTTTGCCTCCATCTTTTAGTATTTTTTTGAGAGTAGGCAAAGCAGCCTTTAAACGAGTGTCATCTGTAATTATAAAATTACCATTTTCATCTTTTAAAGGAACATTAAAATCTACACGAACTAGAGCTGTTTTGTCAGCAAATGAATAATTATCTAAGTAAATCATAGAATAAATAAAAAGTTGAAGAGTTAGAAATAACTAAAGTTCAAAATTACGAAATTAAATTATAGGAGTTACGCACCTAAATATTACGTTATTTTTAAATGATTGATTTTTAGCGACTTATAATTTGTTTTGAGTTCTATATTTTAAATTTTTGCTAAAAAAAATAAGTTTTTCTAAACAATTGATTATTAGCTAATTAGAATGTTATGTGAGTTTAGAGTGCGTAACTTCTAAACTTAGTTATGCTTATTTTTTAACTTACATTCAAGTAGGATTTATATATGAGTAGTATTTTTATTCTAAAAGCTATTTAATAACCACCAAATCCATGTATATTAATTTTAGGTATTTTACCTGAAATGTAAATTCATTATTGCCCAATATTAAGTTTAAAAAAGAATGTCAATTTTCATCTCTTAGTAAATGAAAGATTTTAAATCAACATGTAAATTGTATAAAATGGAATTAAAATATGTGTTTTATTATACTGTAAAAGTATTACTATCAACTATATATTTTAAATTCATTATAAATTAGCTATGATAATTAATAATTTATTAGTATTTGTTTTGGATTATTAAGAGATATGATATACTTTTATAAAAAAATAGAAAGCTGTATGTAAAGCCTTACTCATTTTTTTATTTGGTGTATTGATTTAATGACCAATTAATTATTTGTATAAGGCTTAAATAAGCTTTTTTGATAAAATTATCTTTATGGAAATTGTGCTTTTTTTGACGATTTAAGAGTGCTTTTTTCAGTAACAATAATTTAACAGTTTATTTATATTCTGTTAAACAATTTTGTAAACAAACAATCGACCTTCCGAATATTTAAAATTGATTATTTATTTAAATTAAAATTCACTAATCTCATGAAGAGAAAATTATTACTAAGTGCGCTAATGAGTCTTATGCTGGTTGGTTCAGCATGGGCACAGCGAACAATTACTGGTACAGTAATAGACGCCGTTCAAGGTGGTTTACCTGGTGCAACTGTACAGGTAAAAGGAACAAATACAGGTACAACTACCGATTTAGAGGGTAAATACTCTATTACTGTACCTGAAGGAAGTGAAATACTTGTTTTTCGCTTTGTAGGATATACTACGAAAGAGGAAACAATAGATAATCGTACAACTATTGATGTAACACTAGCTGAAGATATTTTAGGCGAAGTTATAATTACAGCAATAGGCATCGCAAAAGAGAAAAAAGCTTTGGGGTATGCTGTACAAGACATTAGTGGTTCAGAATTAATCAAAGCTCCAGATGGAAATGCTCTTAATAATATGAGTGGTAAACTAGCAGGTGTTCAGGTAATAAATACTTCAGGAACAGTTGGTGGACCTACTAATGTTATTATTCGTGGAATGTCATCTGTTAATGGAAACAACCAACCTTTATATGTTATAGATGGTATTCCTATAAATAATAGTACTTTTAGAGGAACTACTAATACTAGAGATGGTGCTGCTGTAGGTAATGCAGCTATTGACATTAATCCTAATGATATAGAGTCAATGTCTGTTCTTAAAGGACCTTCAGCTACAGCCTTATATGGATCTCGTGCTGCAAATGGCGTAATTATAATTACTACTAAAAAAGGAACAGGTAAAAAACTTTCTGTAGAATTTAACTCTTCAGCTACATTTTCTAGTCCTTTACTCCTTCCTCAATATCAAAATGAGTATGCTCAAGGTCTTAATGGTCAATATGAAATCATTGATGCGAGTTGGGGACCACGAATTGGCTCTGCTGACTCAAAAGGAGTGACAGATTGGAAAGGTGATGTAGTTGATTTAGTAGCTAGACCAGATAATATTAAAGATTTCTATGAAACAGGAGAAAACTGGGTAAATAGTATTTCTATAGCTGGTAGTGGACAAGATATTGACTACCGTTTAGGTTATACAAACTTTACACAAACAGGTATTTTACCTAATACTGATTTAACTAGAAATACTTTTACTTTTAATGCAGGAGGTAAATTAGCACCTAAATTAACTGTAAGATCTTCAGCATCTTATGTACGTAGCAATTCTGACAACTTGGGTGTACAAGGTCAAGGAGGAGCATCTATTCCTATTATGTTTATGTGGGCACCTCGTACTCTAGATTGGAATGAATTAAAAGATTATCGTAATTCAGAAGGAACACAAGATCCTCTAAATATTCAACGTAAATGGATAAACTATTTTGATAATCCTCACTTTGCATTAGAAGAAAATACATTTTCTCAAGATCGTAATCGCTTGATAGGTAATGTAGAGGCTGGATATGATATATTGAGTTGGTTAACTTTTACAGCACGTTTAGGAGCTGATGTATATAGTGACTCACGTCGCCAATTATATGCAGTAGGTTCTGATGATAGAGCTTCTGGTGGTTTTTATGAAGACAATTATAATGTTCGTAATATAAATACAGATTTATTATTGACTATTAATCGTAAGCTTTCTGAAGACATAAATCTTACAGCAATTATTGGAAATAACTCTATTGACAATCGTACAAAAAGGTTATTCTTTGATGGCACTGGTTTAATTACTCCAGATTTTTACTCTGCCTCTAATTTGGAAAATATAACAGATAGAAGTAATACTCTAACTGAGTATCGTCTATATGGTATTTTTACTACTGTTGATTTAAGCTATCGTAATTATCTATTCCTTACAGTAAGTGCTCGTAATGACTGGTCTTCTACATTACCTAAAGATAATAATTCATTCTTCTATCCATCTATATCTTCTAGTTTTGTATTTTCAGATGCATTTGATTTGAATGATGAAATTCTTTCTTTTGGTAAAGTAAGAGCAAGTTGGGGACAAGCAGGTCGTGATGCTACCCCATATCAATTAGCATCTACCTATTCTCGTCCTGTAATTGATAATTTCCCAGCTAATAATGATATTAATTTTCCTTTTAATGGAACACCTGGATTTACAGTAGGTTCATCTATTGGTAATCCAACATTAAGTCCTGAAATTACAACTTCTTATGAGTTTGGTTTAGATTTACGTTTCTTAGACAATAGACTTGGAGTAGATTTAACTTACTATAATGCAAACAGTCGTGATCAAATAATTAATGTTACTATTCCTGAATCAACAGGTTATTCTACTCTAACATTAAATGCTGGTGATATTCGCAATAGAGGTATCGAACTTGCTATTACTGGTACACCTATACGTACTGCGTCTGGCTTTTCTTGGAATACAATGTTAAATTATACTCGTAATCGAAATGAAGTATTAAAAACATACAATGATACAGATCTTAGTTTAGGTGGTGGTCAAGTATTGAGAGTAGGTGAAGCATTTGGTAGTTGGTTTGGTCCTGATTATGCCAGAACAGATGATGGAAGAGCAATTATTAATCCTAATACAGGACTTCCTGCTGTTTCTTCAGAGTCTACTATACAAGGTAATACAAATCCTGATTTTATGTTAGGTTTCCAAAATGAATTTAACTTTAAAGGATTTCAATTAAGTTTCTTATTTGATATACGCCAAGGTGGTAAATTTAGGTCTTTAACTACAAGCGTATTGCGTTATGCAGGACAAGTAGAAGAAACTTTAGCAAATCGTGAAACACCATTCGTTTTAGATGGTGTAATAGATAACGGTGATGGAACATTTCTTCCTAATGATATAGAGATAACAGCTGAACAGTATTGGGAAGATAGAATATTTGATCTTCGTGCTACTCTTTTAGATGCTAGTTTTATTAAATTAAGAGAACTACGTTTAGGCTATAGTTTACCAAAATCTGTAGTAAGTCGTACTCCATTTAAAGCTATTTCTGTAGCTATTGTAGGACGTAATCTTTGGATGCAATCAGAATCTAAACATGTAGATCCTGAATTAGCTACTATTGGTACAGTTTCTAATATAATGGGATATGAATATGGAAGCATTCCTAGTACAAAAAGTCTAGGTGTTAACTTACGTGTAGCTCTTTAAACTTCTAAACCAGAAATATAAAATATAAAACTAATGATAACAAATAAATTAATTGCCATAGTAATGGCATTCATGGTAACACTATCATTTTCTTCTTGTGAAGATTGGATAGATGTAAACGAAAATCCGAATTCGCCAACAAAAGTTCCAACGAAAAGTCTAGTTCCTGCTGCACAAGTAAGGTTTACTACACTGGTAGGAGGTTCTATGAATAGACGTGGTATGTTTTGGACTCAAGCAATTGCGCCTAGCTACAGTCAGTATTTCAAAGAAGATCGCTATCAATTTTTGCCTACTGATGGAGATGCAATATGGGGTGACTTCTATGAAGGTGCTTTAATAGACATAGAAACTGTCATAAAAAATGGAGAAGCTGAAGAACGTCCTAATTATGTAGCTATGGGTAAAATCCTTAAAGCTCATGTATTTAGTGTAATCACAGATTCTTGGGGAGATATTCCTTTTTCAGATGCTGTAAAAGGAGGAGAAGTATTAGCTCCTACTTATGATGCTCAAGAAACTATTTATCCAGCAATTATCGCATTATTAGATGAAGGTCTTTCAGGTTTGCAAGAAGGTGGAGAAACATTTGGAAGCTCAGATTTGTATTATGGAGGAGATATTGAACTATGGAGAAAATATGCCAATAGTTTAAAACTTCGTTTATATATGAGAATGACTGAGGTGAATGAAGCAACTGCCAAACAAGGATTAAGTGCTATAATTAATAGTCCAATGATTTCATCAAATGAGGAAAGTCTAAAATTAGATTATAGCTCTAGTCCTACTAACGAAAATCCTCTTTGGGGATGGCATGCAAGTGGTTCAAGAAGAGGTGATTTTTCAGCAAGTACCACTATAGTAAATTTACTTAATTCTCTCAATGACCCAAGGTTAACCGCTTATTTTCAGCCTAACACAGAAGATGGGTTTACTGAAATAAAAGGAACTCCTAATGGAAATGATGTATTGTACCCTGATGGCTATTCTATTATGAATTCTAAATTAATAGACGATCCAACAGCTCCAGTATATTTATTAACTTATGCAGAAGTTGAGTTTTTGAAAGCAGAAGCTGCACAACGTTTTGGTATAGGTACAGATGCTCAAGCTCATTATGAAAATGGTGTAAGAGCTGCTTTTGCACAATATGATGTAAGTGGCTCAGATGATTATTTGAGTAGTTCTGCTAATTTTGCAAGTGCAAGCGATAAACTTACAGCTATTTATCAACAAAAATATCTAGCTTTATTTAATCAAGGAGTAGAACTTTGGGCAGAATGGAGAAGGACTGGATATCCAAATATTACTCCTGTATCAAATGGTTTTATAGGAGGTATTCCTTTACGTTATCCTTATCCACAGTCTGAACTAGATAGAAACCCTACCAATGTTCCTAACATAGCAGATGTATTAACTCCTGTATGGTGGGACAAATAGTAGAATTATTATAAACACATAATAATGTTATAAAAAAAGAGATTCATCAAAATGATGAGTCTCTTTTTTTATGTTACTAGAAAACATTATATTATTCACGCAGAAATCTGTAATCATAGCAGTTTAACTGCAAGTTTTATAATCATTTTTTTTTTAATATAAAAATCACTACTAAAATCATATTTTAAATTAGCCATAATAATTAGTAAATTATTAGCATTTATTTTGGATTATTAAGAGATATAACATACTTTTATGAAAAGATATAAAATTGAATTTAAAGATTTAATCATTTTTTTATTTGGGTTATGTATTTAACTAACTAAATAATTGTTTGAGAAATAACAAAAAAACATTTTTATATTTTTTTTTCTTTTAAAGAAAAGTCAGTTTTGAATATATTTAATTTTAACATTTTTTAGTAAAATTGTACTGTAGTAACATTATTTCTATATTATACTTCACAATTTTTATAAAAAATAATTACAAAAAATTTAATTCTGATCAATTGTTTATTCAAACTAACATTAACTAATCTCATGAAGAGAAAATTATTACTAAGTGCGCTAATGAGTCTTATGCTGATCGGTTCAGCTTGGGCACAACAAACAATTACTGGTACAGTAATAGACGCCGTTCAAGGTGGTTTACCTGGTGCAACTGTACAGGTAAAAGGAACAAATACAGGTACAACTACCGATTTAGAGGGTAAATACTCTATTACCGTACCTGCTGGAAGTGAAATACTTGTATTTCGTTTTGTAGGATATGCTACACAAGAAGTAGAAATAGCAGGTCGTACAAGTATTGATGTAACACTAGCTGAAGATTCACAATTGGAAACTGTTGTTGTTACTGGATTTGGAGTGTCTAGAGAAAAACAATCTTTAGGTTATGCAACTCAAGAAATAAAAGGAGATGATCTTACTCAAGCTAGAGAAATGAACGTAGTAAACTCTCTGAATGGAAAAATTGCTGGTGTTCAAATCACTGGCTCTAATTCTATTGGTGGTTCTTCTCGTGTTGTTATTAGAGGTAATAGCTCTATCACAGGTGAAAATCAACCTCTATTTGTTGTAGATGGTGTACCTATTGATAATTCAAATTTTACAACTACTGACCAAGCTCGTGGTGGTGGAGGTATTGATTACGGTAATGCTGCTCAAGACATCAATCCAAATGACATTGAATCTGTAAACGTTTTGAAAGGTGCTGTTGCAAGTGCTTTATATGGTTCACGTGGACAAAATGGTGTTATTCTTATCACTACAAAAAAAGGTACAAAACGTAAAGGAATTGGTGTAACTTTTAATAGTGGAATTCAATTTCAAAATGTATATATATTACCAGATTATCAAAACAAATATGGAGCAGCTATATTAACTGATGCAGATGGAAATCCTGTAACAGATGAGAATGGAAATACTATTCTTAATTACGGATTAGATGGTAGTTGGGGTGCGCCTTTAGATGGGTCTATTATGGCTCGTCATTGGGATAGTTTTAATCCTGAAGATACAGAGAACTTTGGTAAGGCACGCCCTTTAGTAGCGAGTCCTGATAATGTGAGAAACTTTTTTGAAACAGGAAGTATGTTTAGTAACAGTTTAGCTCTTTCTGGAGGTAGTGAAGCAGCTACTTTTAGATTGTCTTATACAAATGTGGATCAGCAAGGAACTTATCCTGGTTCAGAAATTAAACGTAATACACTTAGCTTCAATGGTAGCTCAAAACTATCTGATAAGTTGAGTGCTAGTGTAGGTTTCAACTATGTAAATCAACAAGGAAAAGGACGTCCTCAAACGGGATATGGTGCAGGTATTATGTCTATGTTTAATCAGTGGTATCAACGTCAATTAGATACCGAACGTTTACGTAACAACTATATAGCTAGTGATGGTTCTCAAATTACTTGGAATAGAAAGAGTGCAAATAATCCTGCTGCTAATTATTTTGATAATCCATTTTATACAATAAATCAAAACTATTCAGAAGACCAAAGAGATAGAATTTATGGTAATGCTACCCTAACTTATCAGATTTTGCCTTGGTTAAGTGCTACTGGGCGTGGCTTGGTTGATACATATACTGACCGTAGAGAAGAAAGAATAGCAATAGGTTCTGTAGATATTCCTCTTTACAGAGAAGATGTACGTACGGTTACAGATAATAACTTTGATTTCATTCTTAATGCTAATCGTAACTTAACAGAATCATTGAGTTTAGTTGCTATGCTTGGAGCTAATAGACGTTTCAGAGCTTATAATCGTAATTTTGCAGGTACACAAGATGGTTTGAATGTTCCTAATTATTTCAATATAGGTAACTCTGCAGGTACTCCAGAGGTTATAGATTTCAGTAGTGAAAAAATAGTAAACTCTATTTTTGCTAGTGCTTCATTTGGTTATCAATCTACTTTCTACTTAGATGTTACAGGTAGAAATGACTGGTCTTCGACTCTTCCAAGTGGCAATAACTCTTATTTCTATCCTTCGGTTACAGGTAGTTTTATTTTCTCTGAAAAACTTGAAGCTGACTGGCTTACTTTCGGAAAAATTCGTGCTGGTTATGGTCAAGTAGGTAATGATACCGATCCATATCGTATTGCAACGACTTATGAAGTAGAACAAAACTTTGGTAGTAATGGTAACATGACGGTTCCTAACGCAAGAAATAATCCTAACTTGCTTCCAGAGAAAACTAATTCTTGGGAAATTGGAACAGAAGTTAGTCTTTTCAAAAACAGAGTTAGTCTTGACGTAACTTACTACAACTCTACAACAGAAGACCAAATCTTTGGAGTTCCTGTTTCTCCAACTACTGGTTATACTACTACTGTTATTAATGCTGGTTCTGTATCAAATAAAGGTATAGAAGCAATGTTAAACTTAAAAGTATTGCGTCTTCCTTCTGGTTTTACTTGGGATGCAACTATTAACTGGGCGAGAAATAGAAATAAAGTTGTTGAATTAACTGAAGGAGTAAGTACACTTCGTTTGGCTAGTCTTTTTGGAGTATTCTTAGAAGCTCGTGAGGGAGAAGCTTATGGAGTATTTGTAGGTCCTACAATAGCAAAGCATACAGATGGTAGCTATATTGTAGGTACAAACGGACGTTATGTTTTAGAACCTACTTTAGGTGTAGGTCCTTCAATTATGGCTGATTGGACAGGTGGTATCAATAATACTTTCAACTATAAAAACTTTATGTTAAGTGTATTAATTGATGGACAAATGGGTGGTAGTATATATTCTTTAACTAATATGTGGGGACATTATAGTGGCGTTTTGGAAGAAACAGCAGAAGGCTCTATGCGTGAAGATGGTGTCATTATTGATGCTGTAGTTCAAACAGGAGTTAATGAGGATGGATATCCTATTTCTGATGGTAGCCAAAATGCAACAGTAGTTGATGCAGTTACTTGGGGACAAGATTATTATCGTGCAAGTTCTTCTCTAAATGTTTTTGATGCTAGTTACGTCAAACTTCGTGAGATTCAATTTGGTTATACTTTTCCTAAAACATTAACTAGCAAAACTCCATTCCAGAGAGCTTCTTTATCATTCGTTGCTAGAAATGTAGCCATTTTATTCCGTAATACACCACATATTGATCCTCAAGATGGTGTAAGTGCAGGTAATGTTCAAGGTTTTGAAGGTGGACAGCTTCCAGGCGAACGTAGTTGGGGATTCAACTTAAGTCTTTCTTTCTAAACTATTCTCTGTTCTAATTATAAAATTTACACTCAAGATGATAAAAATAATAAAAAAATATAAACATACTTTAGTAGCAGCTTCTTTAGCAACTTTTATGTTTGGTTGTAACCCACCAGAAGACACTAATGTAGATCCTAACGAACCTAGTAAAGCATCTACTTCTTTCTTGCTTACATCAGCAGAAAAAGTGTTAGTGGATAATATTTGGGATGAATGGGCAAATGGAAGAAGAGGAATGCAACTTTCTCAGTATTGGGCATCTAATCAATATTCTTCTGAAAGTCGTTATGCATTTCGTACCGCACAAACCAATACCTTATGGTCTCTCTATTATGCAGGTGTAATAACTGATTTAAATGAAATCATTCGTTTGAATACAGAGAGTCCTGAGGACTATGAAGGATTTGGAGCTCCTGAAAATCAAATTGCAGTAGCGAAGATTTTGCGTGCCTATATGTATCAAGTGATTACGGATACATGGGGAGCAGCTCCTTATTCTCAAGCGGGAAATCCTGATGAGTTTTTATATCCAAAATATGATTCGCAAGAAGAAATATATACTGGTATTATAAACGAACTTAATGAAGCAATAGCAGCTATTAATCCAAGTGGTACTGCAGTAGCAGGTGATGCTATATATAATGGTGATATGAATAAGTGGCGTTTATTCGGTAATTCTTTGAAATTAAGAGTAGGAATGAGAATTGCTGATGTATCTCCATCATTATCTCAACAAACAGTTTCGTCAGCAGTATCTGCTGGTGTATTTCAAAGTAGTGCTGATAATGCTTTATTTAATTATCTTTCAGCAGCTCCTAATAATAATCCTTTAAATCAAGATCGTAAAACTCGTGCAGATTTTGCCATGAGTAACGTCTTCGTAAATGAATTATTAGAACTAAATGATCCAAGAATTGCTTTTTATGGTGCACCAACAGTATCAAGCTCTCCTAGTGATCCTCTTAATGTACAATACGTAGGAGAAGTATATGGATTAACAGAGAATGATGCAGCAAATACTGCTGATGAAGGTATTTCACAACCATCTCAGTTAGTTTTACAACCAACATCTCCAGGAATACTTATGACTTATGCAGAAGTACAGTTCTTATTAGCAGAAGGCGTTGAAAGAGGGTTTGTTTCGGCAGGTTCAGCAGCAGAATACTATAACCAAGGTATTACAGCATCTATGAATTATTGGAGTGGTGGTAGCTTATCAGATTCAGATATAGCTGCTTACATTGCTCAGCCAACTGTTAATTACTCAGCATTGAAAGCTAGTGGTGAAGAGTGGAATGTAATCATAGGACAACAAAAGTGGATAGCTCTTTATATGCAGGGGCTAGAGGCATGGGCTGAATATCGTCGTCTTGACTTTGGTATTCTTCAAGAGCCTGCTGCTGGTGCATTAGAAGGAAATGGAGAAATTCCTACTCGCATCCCTTATCCTCTTAATGAGCAATCTTCAAATAAAGCAAATTATACTCAAGCTGTATCTAGTCAAGGAGCAGATGTATTGAATACAAAGTTGTGGTGGGATACTAAATAATTGAACTCTCATTAAACAATAAACTTAAAAGAGGTTGTCCGAAAAGGTCAACCTCTTTTTTTGAGGTAAAGCTATTATCAAGCTATGCTGGAAAGTTAAAATTCTAATACAATAATATTTTTAAAATAAATTTGCAAATTCAAAAATAAATTGTAATTTTGCACTTCATTAAAGGCAACTAATAATATACGAGTGTAGCTCAGTTGGCAGAGCAGCGGTCTCCAAAACCGCAGGTCGTGGGTTCGAGCCCCTCCGCTCGTGCAAATAATATGTAATTTGATTTAGTATAAATTGATTGATTTTTTCTAAATATTTACAATATAGTGAGTTTGATAGCACGTTTTTAATGAACGTAAAATCTATCAAACTCACTTTTTTTAGAGTTTTTTTTGCTCTAATAGAATTTATTCTAAGAAAAAAGTCTAAAGACTAACTTACCGATAAGACAAATTAAATTCAGTATGAAAAAAGTAATCGAATTTTTGCAAGAATCTCGTGATGAGATGACCGAACATGTAACTTGGTCTTCATTCAAAAGTCTTCAACAGACTTCTGTAGTTGTACTTGTTGCATCACTTATCTTTGCACTTATCGTTTTTGCAATGGATCAAGCCTTCCAATTTGGTTTAGGTGAGATTTATAACTCATTCCAATAAAAAGGAATTACACTTCAAAAAATTACCAACAATTTACAACTCACTCCTAAAAAATTATGGGCGAACTCAAATGGTACATTTTGCGTGTTGTTTCTGGAAAAGAACGCAGCGTGAAAGAATATCTTGAAAAAGATATAGTTATCAATAATCTACAAGAATATTTTGGTCAAATCATCAACCCTACTGAAAAAGTATTCCAAATTCGTAAAGCGAAAGATGGAAAAACAAAAAAAGTAGCTGTTGAACGTAATTATTTACCTGGTTATGTCCTTGTACACGTAGATTTAGACTCGCCAAATAGTGGAGAACTTATTCACCAATTGATCAATCTTCCAAGTGTTATTGGATTTTTAAGAGTAGACGGACAACCTCTAACTGATAAGCCTCTTCCAATGAGAGATTCAGAAGTAGCTCGCATCTTAGGAAAAGTAGAAGCTGCAGATCAAGATGAAGTAAAAGATGATACTCAATTTATGGTAGGGGAATCTATTAAAGTAATGGAAGGTCCTTTTGCTGGTTTTAATGGAACTATTGAGGAACATCAAGAAGAAAAGAAAAAACTGAGTGTAATTGTTAAGATTTTCGGAAGAAGTACGCCAGTAGAACTAAACTATTCTCAAGTACAAAAAGAAGAGTAGTTCTGTAATAAAAGAAAAAATCATTTTGAATAAATGGAAAGTAATTATTCAAAATTCTTAAAAATATAAATCTATAAACTAAGAGCTACAACTTACTTATAGATTTGTCTCCAAAAAATTTAGTAGTTAAAATTATAGTTTTTAGATATGAAGCTTCCACGATTATCTCCCAAACTTTTAACAAACTAAATTATCAGTATTGTAGCATTTGTTAGTAATCTGTAAAGTAGTTACTTGAAGTTATTTAAGATGGCTAGTTTATTTTAAATAATTCAATAATTACATCACAACAACCGTTTCACAATCATGGCAAAGGAAATAAGTGCTAAACTTAAAGTCATAGTAAAAGGTGGTCAAGCTAATCCTGCTCCTCCAGTAGGTCCTGCTCTTGGTGCAAAAGGTGTCAATATTATGGAATTTTGTAAGCGTTTCAATGCGCTGACTCAAGACCGTATGGGACAAACTTTGCCAGTAGAGATTACAGTTTTTGGCGATCGTTCTTTTGACTTTATCATCAAAACTCCTCCTGCTGCGGCTCTCTTAATTGAGGCTTCAAAAGTGAAAAAAGGATCAGGCGTTCCAAATCGTGAAAAAGTAGGTAAAGTAACTTGGGATCAAATCCAGACTATTGCCGAAACGAAAATGCCAGACTTAAATGCCTTTACTGTACATTCTGCTATGAAAATGGTAGCTGGTACGGCTAGAAGCATGGGTCTGAACGTTACTGGAAAAGCTCCTTGGGAAACTGCTGAATAATTAAAATTTTAATTACAAAGTAGTAGAGGAAAAGAATATTTTTATTCACAAAATTAAACGTAGGAGATTAATTAAATTTGATCGTTTGACTACAATAATGTTATGGCAAAATTAACTAAAAAACGTAAGGAAGCTCTTGCAAAATACGATGCACAAGCAGAGTATGTCTTAGACAAAGCAACTGAATTAGTAAAGGAAATTAACCTTGCTAAATTTGATGCTTCTGTTGATATTGATGTACGTCTAGGTGTAGATCCACGTAAAGCAGACCAAATGGTTCGTGGTGTGGTTACTCTTCCTCACGGAACAGGTAAGCAGGTACGTGTACTTGCTCTTGTTACTCCAGACAAAGAAGCCGAAGCCAAAGAAGCAGGTGCTGACATGGTAGGTTTAGACGATTATATCGCTAAAATTGAAGGTGGCTGGACAGATATGGATGTTATTATTACAATGCCAACTGTAATGGCGAAAGTCGGTCGTTTGGGTAGAGTATTAGGTCCTCGTGGGCTTATGCCAAACCCGAAAGCTGGTACTGTTACAATGGACGTAGCTAAAGCTGTTACGGACGTAAAGGCTGGTAAAATTGACTTCCGTGTTGATAAAACGGGTATTATTCATGCAAGTATTGGTAAATCTTCTTTTACAGCGCAACAACTTAAAGAAAATGCAAGTGAATTACTCACTACGCTTATTCGTTTGAAGCCTGCAACTGCAAAAGGTACTTATATGAAAAGTGTCCACCTTTCGACAACAATGAGTCCATCTGTAAAGATTGACAAATCGTCTATCAAAGGTCTATAATTTATTCCACCACAAAACTCAATAATACTATGAATCGTGATCAAAAAACACAAGTAGTTAAGGATTTGGTGGAGAAGTTTTCTAATTCAGCGAATTTCTATGTAACTGATTCTTCTGGAATGAGTGTTGCTCAAACAAATGCACTTCGCCGTGCTTGTTTTGAGAAAGGCATAGAATACCGTGTAGCTAAAAATACACTTATTCGTAAAGCATTAGAGCAAATTGAAGGAGACTTCGAACCATTAGTAGAAAAAGGAGCTTTAAGAGGCTTCTCTGCTATTATGTTCTCTCCTGAAACTGCAAAACTTCCAGCGCAAATCATTAAAGATTTCCGTAAAAAGAACAAATCAGATAAGCCTAAATTCAAAGCTGCATCAGTAGAAACAGCACTTTTCATTGGTGAAAACCAACTAGAAATGTTAAGTGAAATCAAATCTAAAGATGAAGTATTGGGCGAAGTTATTATGCTTCTTCAATCTCCTGCTCGTCGTCTTACTTCTGCTGTTATCAGTGGTGGTGGTCGTATTGCAGCGATGGTTAAAGGAATTGCTGAAAAAGGCGAGTAATAACTATCTATTTGTAGAAATTTTACTTTATGAAATCTCTATAAAAAGACAATTATAATAATAATCAAAGTTAGTAGTTGTATAATTATTTATACAAAATGGCAACTAGGGAAGAAACTACTTCAATACTCTGATTATTTATTCAAAATACTGCTTCCAAGTTGTATTTCTTTTTTAACCGAATAAATTAAGTCTGTGATTTTATTCAAATCAAAACTTCTTTATTCAACCTTTTTACATACAGTAAGTCTTTATTTTTAGAAGACTTATTTATTTACGAACCTCAATTAAATAGATACTATAATGGCAGATTTGAAAGCAATCGCAGAACAACTTGTTGGTCTTACAGTAAAAGAAGCTAACGAGCTTGCAGACATTTTGAAAGACGAGTATGGCATAGAGCCTGCTGGTGGTGGTGCTGTAATGATGGCAGCTCCTGGTGCTACTGCTGAAGAAGCAGAAGAGCAAACAGAATTTGACGTAATTTTGAAAGCTGCTGGTGGATCTAAATTAGCAGTTGTAAAATTAGTTCGTGAACTTACAGGTCTTGGCTTGAAAGAAGCGAAAGAATTAGTTGATACTGCTCCTAAAGCAGTTAAAGAAGGCGCATCTAAAGCTGAAGCTGATGATATGTCTAAAAGACTTCAAGAAGCTGGTGCTGAAGTAGAAGTTAAGTAATCTAAACTTTACAAACTTTAGCTTAACAATATAGCTTTTTGTTTCTAACTAAAAACCTAAGAATTCTATTTATTAGAAATTCTTAGGTTTTTTTGTGGAAAAAATCATTTACAGAATGATATACAATAGAAAAAAGAGTATTTTTGAACTTTCTAAAGAATTAAACAAAAAATTAAAACGGTGAACTCCAATAATGAAATACTTTGAATCGAAACACACTTGGCTGCTTTATATATTGGCTTTTTTCACAGTCTTAAATTTGTATGCTAATTATAAATATGATTTTGTATTAGAATTAGCGTCTAAACCATTTCTTATTCCTATTTTAGGAATTTATTTTTATCTCAATACTAAAGAAGTAAATAAATCTTTTAAGAAAAGCCTTATCAATTTTATTATGATAGCACTTTTTTTGGCTTGGTTAGGTGATGTTTTGTTGCTCTTTCAATCCTACAATCCATTATTTTTTATGCTTGGTTTGGGCAGTTTTTTGGTTTCTCACATCTTGTATATTCTTACTTTCAAAAAATCATTGCAAAATAAAGAATTAGGTGCAACCAAAACATTACTTATTCGTGCTATTCCTTTTGTTGGAACAGCTATTTTGATGCTTACATTTTTATACAAGTGGTTAGATACTGTTATGTTGGTGGCTGTTCCTCTATATGTTTTAGTTATTGTAACGATGGCTTTTATGGCAATGGAACGTACAGGAAAGGTTTTGAAAGCAAGTGCTGAATATGTTTTTTTCGGTGCATTTTTATTTATGGTTTCAGATTCGTTACTTGCAATAGATATTTTTGTCAAAAACTTTACTATTCCTTATGCACCTGTTTTTGTAATGTTTACTTATGTGGCAGCACAAACATTGATTGTTTATGGAATGATGATTCAGATAAAATCTAGTTTAAATTAATTCAATATATAATTATCCGTTGTTGAGTTGTAAAGCATCAACGAGGATTCTAACTTAGCAAACACAATTAAGAAACTTATGTATAATTTACTCAAAGGAAAAGTAGGTATTATTTCAGGAGCTTTAGACGAAAATTCTATTGCATGGAAAATTGCAGAAACAGCACATGCAGAAGGCGCAAAGTTTGTCTTAACCAACGCTCCTGTTGCGCTTAGAATGGGAACAATTCAAGAACTAGCTGATAAATGTAATACAATTGTTATTCCTGCTGATGCTACTTCGATAGCAGACTGGGAAAACTTGTACGAAAAAGCTACTGAACATTTGGGAGGAAAACTTGATTTTGCATTGCATTCTATCGGAATGAGTCCAAATGTTCGTAAGAAAAAAGATTATGGCGATTTGAATCACGCTTGGACATTACAAGCGATTGATATTTCAGGACTTTCTTTCCATAAAATGCTTCAAGTAGCTGAAAAAATGGATGTTTTGAATGATGAAGCTTCTATTGTTGCTCTTACTTATATTGCTGCACAAAGAACATTTCCTGATTATAGTGATATGGCACATGCAAAGGCAGTTTTAGAATCTATTGCTCGTAGTTATGGCTACCGTTTGGGTAAATCTAAAAAAGTAAGAGTAAACACAGTTTCACAATCTCCAACTGCAACAACAGCAGGAACTGGGGTAGGTGGTTTTGATGCTTTTATGAGTTATGCTGATAAAATGTCTCCTTTAGGCAATGCTTCTGCTCAAGAGTGTGCTGATTTTGTAATTTCTCTTTTCTCAGATTTTACTAAAAAAGTAACGATGCAAAACCTTTTCCATGATGGAGGTTTTTCTGCAATGGGAGTTTCAGAAGAAGTAATGGAAATGTTTGGAGTAGAAAAGTAAAACCAATCTAGTTCTATATTAATAAAAAAAGGTAATCGAAATTCTTATTATTTCAATTACCTTTTTTCTGCTATCTAATTCAAATTTTTACATCCAAACAGACTAGGAAGTCTGTTATACACAACTTAAGTTATTTCCAAAGGATTAGAAATTCCAAGACATGCTCAAAGTAGGCACAGGAGTTGGATTTAATAAGTTTGTACGAACAGATTTAAAACCCAAATTAGAAGGCATAAAATCATTTTTTGCAATTACAGGTTTTGAAAACTTGCGTACATTTTTATTGTGATAGCGAATAGTTTTCTTGACATTTTTATCAGCTTTTAATTGTAACAAATAACCTGTTCCATAAAGAGCAGCTCCAGAACCTATTAAAATAAAACCTTCATTTACAAGTCTAGTCTCTTCCTCATCTCCCCAAGTAGTCAGCATAAACCCACCTATTATTATGGCAAGGCTTCCTGTTATTCCTGAAATAGAACCTGCTTTATGTAAATTCCAACTGTCTTTTAGTTCTTTGGCAGATTTTTTATTTCCTACATATTTCATAAAGTTGATTGTCTCTTTAAAGGTCATGGCTTTCTTTTGTCTTTTTATATAAAAAAGTCGCTGACCTTTGTCAAAAGAGATTTTCTGACCTAAAAATAACTCTTCTTCTTTATTCACTAACTCATATTTTTTACGTGAGATAGTAACGTAGTATTTTTTTGCATTACGTTTAGTAAAATCAATTCCTTCATAGCGACGCTCTTTGAAATAGTCTTGTGCTTGTGCAGTATTTGCCATAAAAAATAAAATAGCAAACACACTCAAAATAAATATATTTTTCATAAAATGTTTTTTTAAGAAATAAGTTTAAAAATGATTATCTTTTTTTACGTTTGATTTGGAAAAGGTGTGAACGAGTAATATCAGATAAGTTTTTCTTCTTGATAGAAGTATTAGACTTATTTCCTTGAATCATTTTCACTTCTCCTGTATTGATGTCATGCATAAGTGTAATATAAATAGATTCGTGTCTAGTAGCTTGACGGTAAACTACATAAGGAAGAACAGGAAGGAAAAAAACAGACATAAATACTGGGGCAGTTCTGAATTTTACTTTTGCATCTATTACAGCCATTCTAGTAAGATAAGGAGTATCATGCTTCTTTGATAAATCTTGTAAGGCATCATAGTTACTTGCAATCATATCTACATTAGACTCTCCCATTTCTTTATACCATGAGTTGATGATAGCCAAATCATTAAATTTTTCAGCGTCATTTTCTCCAAAAGCACTTGGGTTTAAAGAAACAATATCTAGTTTGAGATTTTCACTATTCTGCTCTAATTCTTGATTAAATACATTTTGCATACTGTCAGTAGTAAAAATATCTAATGGTTGTTTTTTACGAGTATCTAAACGGACATAAAATGGATTTACCATAATAATTTTATTAATTCCTAGTGCATATCCTTGAGTAAGGTTATCACTCAATCGTTTGGCTTCCACATCAGACATTCCCTCTTCTCTTCTATTTTCATTTTTTTGATGCTCCAAATAAAGTCTGTCTCCTTGTTTGCGTAACTCTTCAAATTCTGCATGAGCTTGAACTTTTTGCCAAGCTGGATACATCAAATCTTCTGTATAATTGATTTGATTTTTCTTTTTGCCTACTGTTTTTCCTTTACTAAAATCATCGTAATGTAATTTCATATCCATCAAAAGGCTAGGAATTGCATTTTTGAGATAAGCCTCACTAGGATATTTATCCAGCATTTCAAAACAATGTGCTAAAGCCAAAACAGTAAGCTGATAATCATCTAATTCTTCTAAAGCAAAATACCAATTTCTACCCTTCCAATCCATTCGGCTATAGAGTTGATCTAAATAGATACGAGCTTTTGCATTATCGTATTTTGCAATTCCATATAAAGCCTTTGTAAGCGACATCTGAACATATTTACTATCTCCATATTGTTCTTGAAGTAATAAAGTATGATACAGCGCATCTATGTATTTTGCATCAGAAAGATATAATTGACAAAGCTCAAAACGAGCTATTTTCTGTACAAGTTCAAATTTTTCTTTAGAAATCACGTATTCTTTTCCTCCATTTGTCGTTCCACTTTCGTTCATTCTTTTCATCGCTAATTCCTGTCTTTCGGCTGCGCTTGGGTGCGTACTCAATGCTAAAAGTTCTTCTAATTCTGCTGAGTCCAATTCTTCACGCTCTACAATATGAACTGTATCTATATAGTATGTACTATCAGGAAGCTCAATGTAAGAATTATTTAAGAATTTACTTTCAAAAACTAATGTGTCAAATGGCTGACGAGTGTTTTGAAGCATATCAAATGTTTTTGCTGCTGCCAAAAGGTCATATTCTGTGTTTTTGAAAAGCTCCCAACCATACGTATCAGCCTCTATTTCGTGTTCTTTTGAATAATTACTTTGTGCAAGTCTTTTGGCATAAAGCTCATCTGATTTGTTATCAAAACGAAAGGCATTTTTCTTTTTCTTGCTATTGACTTCTTTCCCAAAAAGAAATTGATTGATACTATGCTGTTTTACATAATGTGTAATTTCGTGAGCTAAAATATAAGCTAATTGAGCCTCATTTTCAGCACGAGCCACTAAGCCTAAATTAATAAAAATCGCTCCATCAGGATTTGCAAAAGCATTTGGAACAGGCGATTTTACAATGTAAAAACGAACTTTATTGCGTAACTCGTCATCATCTTTCAATAATTTAGAAGCAATTTCATTTAAATATTCACTTACCTCATCTCCAAAAAGTACATTTCCACTCCACAATAATTGCTTGAGAGAAAAGCTACTTTGAAGGTTAAATTGATCAATATTTTTAGCTGTTTTTTTATCTATATTTTCTCCAATAGCCTGATTTTTGGCTACATAACGTTCACTTACAGAGAGTAGAAAATCTTGAGGAACAGTTCCTTTGGATTGTAAGGGTTGATATTCTTCAAAATTTATACTTGCAGAATCATTTTGAGAATAAGAATAGTTGGTAGCTGTTATAAAACAAGCAAGCAAAATGCCTACAAATAATATTTTATCAAAATAATATTTGCAGAAAGTAGAGTAACTCATTAGTAAATTTTTAGATGTAATATTGAGGTTAATAAATACAAATGCAAAGGTAATCAGTATTATTTAAATAATCTTAAAAAAAATATAAAGTAACATTACTTTTTTTAGAAAAAAAATATATAATTGAATTTTATTCCTGCAAAATTAAATTATTCTAAGAGTTTTTAATTCATTAAAATTTTGTTGTCCTATCAGATAAAAACTAGCCTTTCTAATGAAAATAATTTATGTCTATCAATTCTTATTTTTGGATAAAAAAGTGTACTTTTGCGCCATTGATTTTTTCTTGTAATTGAATATTAGAAGAAAAATCACAAAAATATTTTTTACTTAAAATTGAATTAGAAAAATTATGGCAACTAACCGTACTTTCACAATGATTAAGCCTGACGCTTTTGGCGCAAACAATACAGGCAATGTTTTAGCAATGATTGAAGCTGCAGGTTTCCGTTTGGTAGCTGCAAAAATTACTCGTCTTTCTGAAGAGCGTGCTGGACAGTTTTACGAAGTACACAAAGAGCGTCCTTTTTATGGCGACCTTTGTAAGTATATGTCTTCTGGAAATATTGTTGCTGCTATCTTGGAGAAAGACAATGCAGTTGAAGATTTTCGTAAACTTATCGGAGCAACTAATCCTAAAGATGCTGAAGCTGGAACTATTCGTGCAAAATATGGCGAATCTATTGAAGCAAATGCTGTTCATGGTTCTGATTCTGATGAGAATGCACAAATTGAAGGAAGTTTCTTTTTCTCTAACTTAGAGAAATTCTAAATATATTTTGTTGGTGTCGTTACACTAAAACACCAACAAAGGAATATAAAATGAATAAATTTACACTTTGAAAAATTCACGCATTAATAAACAGGGTTGAAACCCTGTTTTATAGATAGCTAAAAATGTAAATTTATTTTTTTAGTCTTCCAAAGGCAAAATTTAACAAAAACCGTTTCAAAATTTAGTTTTGAAACGGTTTTTTCATTATTTTTTTGTTAGACTCACTTCATCTCTGCGACGATAAAAGTCATTACCACTTCCACTACCTGTAACTTCTATGTTTTGTATCAAAATCATTGTAGATTCTGTGAGTTCTTGTATTTCCAATATATCTCTATCTCCAATATCACCAATTATGATTTTATTTTCCTCTTCTAGTAATACCCAAATATCATTATCAGTTTGAACATCTCCATTTTCATCTATAAAACTAGAAATTAGAGTTTCATTGCTTTTAAATTCGATGGTTGAACCTACAAGTGAATCTAGCCCACTATCTACAAGTTCTTCATTTATATATACTTCATATTTTAAAGATTCATATTGCCATTCCCCAACAATTTTATCTTTAGTTGATAATTCTTCATCTTTTTTACAAGAGCTAAAACATAAAATACAAAAAGCGATTAATAGAAATGATAGATTTTTCATTTGAAGTTATTTTAGATTAATAAATAATAGATTTGTAAAATAAGTTAAAAATATAACGTAAAAGATACTAAAAATGCTGCAATTACTTTCCATATAATTTTGCCAACCTCTCAACACACCTTTCTCCATCCATAACAGCTGACGCAATTCGACCAGCATAACCTGCCACTTCACCACACGGAAAAAAACGTTTCAAAATAGGATGCTCGTTAGTTTCTCTTTCTCTAGGAATACGAACAGGTGAAGAAAATATATTTTTTTGGTGTCGTTACACTAAAACACCAACAAAGGCTAAATATTTTGGTTTTTTTGAAAAACTGTTTCAAAAACTAAATTTTTAAACGGTTTTTTTGAATAATATAGTTTATTGTTTCTTCTATCTATAAAAAACTTGATTTTACATCTTATGATGTGTTGCCTTACTCCAATTTAGACATTCTTATATGTGTTTCTCTTCTATACAAAACTCCATCTCGCCTTATATTATTTTCATAAAAAATATGAAATCTATTTTCAGTTAACTCTTGAACTGTTGCAGTAAAGCCTACATAAATACCTACTAACGGATTCGTAAAGAATAATTTTTCTCCATTATCTAAGAATCGCCAAAGTCCTCCACCTATTGATGTGTACCCACTACGTCCTCTAAATAAAGATTCTGAAGTGCTGTCAGACTTAAACTCTATAATTATGTCCATATCTACTGTTTCTGCATATACCAAATTTGTTCCATTATAATCCTGTTGTTCTACTTCTTCGTAAAGCCATCTGCCTATCAGTTTTTGTTCATTAGTCAACTCTTCTTCCTTTTTACAAGAGCTTAGAAGAAGTATGAAAATAGCTAATAATAAAAATAAGACTTGTTTCATTTTGAAATTTATTTTTTGCGTAAATTATTTTAAAAGGAGTAATCACTAAAAGGGTAGTATAGTTTGTTTTCAGAAAATACATTTTTCTCTCCTTCTTAATTACATACTTATTTCCCATACAATTCTGCCAATTTCTCAGCACATCTTTCTCCATCCATAGCAGCTGACGCAATTCCACCAGCATAACCTGCACCTTCTCCACACGGAAAAAAACGTTTTAAAATAGTATGTTCATTAGTTTGCCTTTCTCTAGGAATACGAACAGGTGAAGAAGTACGACTTTCTACACCTACAATTTGCGCTTCATTGGTTAGAAAACCTTTCATTTTTTTATCAAAAGCCTTAAAACCAATTCTCAAACGTTCTACAATTTCAGGAGGTAATACTTTTCCCATTTCTACCGAAATTAGTCCAGGTTGATAAGAAGTATCTAAAAGTGATGAAGATATTTTCTTTTGTGTGAAGTCTATTAGTCGTTGTGCTGGTGCAGCTTGTGTGTTTCCTGCCACTTGACAGGCATTTTTTTCGATTTCTTCTTGATAATAAAGTCCTGCTAAAGCTCCTTTTTTTGCATATTTTTTATTCCATTCTCGTTCATCTATCGCTACCACAATTCCAGAGTTAGCATATTTTGAATTTCGCTTTGACGGCGACATTCCATTTACCACCACTTCACCTTGCAATGTAGCAGCAGGAACAATAAAGCCCCCTGGACACATACAAAAAGAAAAAACACCTTTTTCTAAATTATCAAAAGGCACTTGTTGAACAAGAGAATAAGATGCAGCAGGTAAATATTTTTCACGTTCGTCTCGTTTGTATTGAATTTTATCAATTAGTTTTTGTTGATGCTCCACACGAACTCCAATAGCAAAAGGTTTGGCTTCAATCAGAATTTGTTTTCTATCCAAAAGTTCAAAAATATCTCTAGCTGAATGTCCTGTTGCCAAAATAACTCCTATTCCTTCTATTTTATCACCATTTTCTAAAACTACGCCTTTGAGTTCTTCTTCTTTTCCTTTTGCTATAATGAAATCAGTTACCTTGGTTTCAAACAAAACTTCTCCTCCTGCATCTAAAATACTTTGCCGCATTTCGGCTACAATTCTAGGCAATTTATTTGTTCCAATATGAGGATGATTGTCTATCAAAATATCTTCACTTGCTCCATGTGCTACAAAAATCTCTAAAACTCTACGCCAATCTCCTCGTTTTTTGGCTCTTGTGTAGAGTTTTCCATCTGAATATGTTCCTGCACCTCCTTCTCCAAAGCAATAATTAGAATCTGGATTGACAATATGACGACGACTAATAGCTGCAATATCTGAAACTCGTTTTTTGACATCTTTTCCTCGTTCTATCAAAATAGGTTTTATACCCAACTCTACTAATCTTAAAGCAGCAAACATGCCTGCTGGTCCTGCTCCTACAATAATTGCTTGTGGTGCATTCTTGACACTTGGATATTCTCTTTTGTAAGAAATAGTTGGAGTTGCTTTTTCGTTTATAAAAACTTCTGCCCACACATTGACCTTCAAATCTCGCTGACGAGCATCTAAAGACCGACGAGTTTGTCTGATAGTTACGTCTTCTGTAGGTGAAGAAATATCCAATTTTTTATAAATAAACTTTTCGAAGGCTTCTTTTTCAAAGGCAATTTCTGGAGGAAGTACAAAGGAGAGTTCTTTTTTCATTTCTAATAATTTATTATTCTTTCATATTCTATTCTACAAAAATACGCAAACTAAAATTATTTTTTTAACAAAGTTAGTGATAGACTTTTTTATGAAAAAGAATCAAACGATAAAAAGTATTGATTTTTCTTGCAAAATAATATTGATAACTTTTTGATAATCAATAAATTATATTATTTTTGTAGCAAGTTAAATTATCAAAAAGAGCTATCTAAAACGAATTTGGTTAAAAACAGATTCAGAATTAGACAAAGCCTTACGCTAAAATTTTAATAAGATAAATTGCAATATCAAAAGTATTTCTGTAACTTATCGAACTAAAATAACCCTTAGTAATTGAAAAAGTATAGCAATTAGTTCTATTAACATCATAGTAAAAGAATTGTAAATCCTTTTATAAACGATAGAAGAAAAATTACAATGTCTTGTTATCCTTATTAATTTAAAGCTCTCAGAATATGTTATTATCATAATTGTTATATTTTGTTACATGTCAATCAGATTCAATTATTTTATTTCTTAAAAAGAATTAACTCCTTTGCACGATAATTGTCTTAGTTTCATCGAAATAATTTATAGCTTCAAAGAAGTTTAAAAAAATAAAAATACTATCCATCATTCTAATATCTTTTATATTATACTAATTATGTTAAAATTTATCGCTTCACTCTCATTTGTTCTTCTTTTTGCTTTTGGAGGTCATGCATTTGCATTTGCTCAGACACTTCCTGCTAATGTAAAATCTACTTTCGAACAAAAATTTGCAGGTGCTAAAGTTATTAGTTGCCACGAAATCAATGGAGAACATAATATTATCTTTCAACAAGAAAATGAAGTAAAATCAGCTCGTTTTGATGCAAGTGGAAAATGGATTGATACTATTATTTCTCTTAATCCAGGTACTGCTCCAGCTAAAATCGAAGAATATATTTCAGCTAATCATGCTGGTAAAAATGGACATATCAGAAGAATAGAAAATGAAGCAGGAACTACTTTTTTAGCTTTTATTAGTGAAACAAAAGCACTTCGTTTTGATAAGGATGGAAACATGACTAAAGAAGAAGATGTTAGTTCAATTGACGAAGCTGCTTTGAGTACAATCAAGTAAATGGCTCTTAGCGAATGTTATTATTAAAAAAGACTTTATTCTAAGTGGAATGAAGTCTTTTTTTCTGTTTAAAAATTTTATTACACTATCCCCAATACAAACTCTTGTATGCTTAAACAAGAACAGCATCACGAATTTCTTTTGAAAAATAATTTAGAAAGCCACCTTCAAAACCAATTAGATAAACGCAAAAATGAAAATAATTTGCGTTCATTAGTTGTATCAAACTCAAATAATATCGATTTTTTTTCGAATGATTATTTGGGTTTGGCTCGTAGTGAAGAATTACAAAATTCTATTTTAGAAGAATATAAATTGCAAAGTAATCGTTTCAAAATCTCTCGGAATGGTTCGACAGGTTCTCGTCTTTTATCTGGACATAATGAGTATTTTGAAGAGGTAGAAATTCAGTTAGCTCATTTCTTTGATGCAGAAAAAGCTCTCTTGTTTGGCTCAGGCTATCATGCAAATGTTGCCCTTTTGTCCTCTATTTTGACACATAATGATGTGATTTTATATGATAGTTTGGTTCATGCTTCTTTAAAGGAAGGTTATAGATTAAGTAATGCAAGTCATTTTTCATTTAAGCATAATAATTTAGAAGATTTAGAAAAGAAAATTTTATATATAAAAGACAAGAATCAAATAAATCCAAATCAAACTATTTTAGTAGTTGTAGAATCAGTTTATTCAATGGATGGAGATATTTGTCCACTACTAAAACTGGTAGAAATTTGTGAAAAATACAATGCAAATGTAGTTGTAGATGAAGCACACAGTACAGGGATTTTTGGAAAAAATGGAAATGGTTTAGTTGCAGAATTGGGATTAGAAAAACGAGTTTTTGCTAGAGTAAACACATTTGGAAAAGCTTTTGGAATACAGGGAGCTGTCATTTTGGGAAGTGAACTACTTATAAATTATCTTATAAATTTTGCTTTACCTTTTATTTATACAACTGCACCACCACTTTATCAATTAGTTTCTGTTAAAAAAGCAATAGATTTTCTTCAAATTCATCAAAAAGAATTAAATGAAAAACTTTCTGATAATATAGAGTTATTTGTTTTACAAAGTAAATATTTTTTAGATTTACACTCTGATAGAAATTTTAATACTTCAAAAACACCTATTCAGATTATTCCAATAAAGGGAAATGAAGAATGTCAAAAAGTAGCTTCAAAATTACAAAAAGAAGGTTTTGAAGTTCGTGCTATAAAAAGTCCGACTGTAAAAAAAGGAGATGAACGACTAAGAATTTGTTTACATAGCTTTAATACAAAGAAAGAAATTTTGAGATTTTTAGAGGTTTTATATCAATAGATTTTTGCAAAAGTAAATTTTTTCAGGGATAAAGTTTTATTGATAATTTAGTTGTTAAAGTTGTAGTAGTATTATTTTGATATTAACTATTTTTAATTCTGTTTGTTAGGTATTTATGATAGACTGATGCGACCTTTTGAATGTTTTTTGCATCTACTTTTTAAACTACATAGAAAAACGTTTTTATTCTACTCATTTTCTATACACTTTTTAGATATTGATTTTACTAAAACTAACTTATACAATGAAAACTATAAAAATTATACAACCAAATAAATTTTCTCTAAAGAAAATTATAGGAATAGCTGCTCTAACTACTACTTTATTTTATTCGCATTTTGCTTCTGCTCAAGATAATCCAGTAGCATCAGGAGCTTTTGGGTATTATATTGATGCCAATCGTTTTGCTCAAACTATTCCTACCATGGGAGCAAATGCACGTATTCAAGGTATTGGTGGTGCTGCCACAGCCATTGGTGGAGATATTAGTTCGGCTTCTGTCAATCCTGCTGGTTTAGGATTTTTGCAGCGTTCTGAAATTACATTTTCACCGTCACTTTCTTTTTTAGGTTCTGACGCTACTTATAATTTAGGCTCTCAAAATGCACCAACAGAAGATGCAAAACTAAATTTTAACTTTGCCCAATTAGGAGGAGCGTTTGTTTTGCCTTCAAATAATTCATCAGGATATAAAGGTGGAGCATTTTCTATTTCTTATAGTCGTTTGAATAGCTTTCACAGACGTACAAGTTATGAAGGTACAAATTCTCAAAATTCTATTATAGATTATTTTTTAAATCAAGCTGATGGAATTCCTTGGAATTCTATTTATCCATCAGAAGGAGCAACTGATTTATTAGCTCTAGCTTATGATGCCTATTTAATCAATGAGGACTTTGATTATGATAATGGAGGACAAAATACATATTATTCAATTGTACCTGTTGCACCTACTTTGCAACGTGAAACAATAGATTATTCAGGTTCTCAAAGTCAATGGAATTTTTCTTATGGGGGAAATTATAATGATAAGTTATTTTTTGGTGCAGGCTTAGGAATTCAATCATTCAAATATAGTGAAGAAAAACGCTATGAAGAAACTGTAACAGGCGAACCAACAGATCCAACTCAAATAAAATCATTGAACAGTTTAATAATTGGAGAAAATTTATCTATTTCTGGAACAGGTGTAAATCTTACAGCAGGAGTTATTTACCGTCCTGTGTATGCTGTTCGTGTAGGAGCAAGTATTACAACACCAACCTATTTTTCTGTAAATGATACATATAATGCAAGTTTGAATGCACTATATAATAATTTTTATTTTGGAGATGATGGAAATGGAGACCCAATTGTTTTGAATGATGTCAATGGAACTACACTTGATATAGAAAGTACATATAATATGACAACTCCACTGCGTGCTTCTTTAGGAGCTGCATTTTTTGTAGGAAAGTTTGGTTTTATTAGTGCTGATGTAGATTTCATTAATTATGAATCTTCAAAATTGCTTACTCCTCCTCAAGAATTTAATTTTACAGCAGATAATCAAACTATCAAAAATCTATATGCTTCTACTATGAATTATCGTTTAGGTGCAGAGCTTCGTCTGAATACATTTTATTTACGTGGTGGAGTTGGACTATATGGAAATACAAGAAAGGAAGAGTTTCGCAATGAAAATGATGATGCCTTTCAAACTCGTATTTCAGGTGGTTTGGGTATTCATAAAAAGGCATTTTATATAGATTTGGCAGTGGTTCAACAAGCGACTAATACGGCTTATACACCTTATAATTTGTCTGATAATTCTAATCCTACTATTGATATAAAAAATACAACAACTAATGTAGTGGCAACAGTTGGATTTCATTTTTAATAGCTTAAAATCACAACTAAATTAAAAATCAATAAATTTACTCAATCCAATTACTTCAAAAAAGCTAATTGGATTTTGTGTTTTACAAATGCCCTATTTTTTTTCAATAAAAAAAGACTAGACTAGTATCTTCTTTTTTATGTGATGTTCTGAACCATAGTTTTTTTGTACTTTTGTAGGCTCAATGACATTTTAATCTAAAGACCTTAAAATAAAAGTTATATCGACTTTATAGAAATAATATGGAAAATTACACACTCAATTATTACAAGACTTTTGCTGAAGATATGAAAAAAAGTCTTCAAGCTGTTTTTGATGCCTATAATGGATATTTTGTACAAGAAGCTGTTCCTGCTTTTGGTAGTATCAACAATGAAAATGCTACTAAAATTAATTTTGCTACTACTGCTCACAGAAATTGTTTTACAGATTATGTTCTTTTAGAGCAACGAGTAAATAAATATAAAGCCTATGAAATTTACTTAAAAGAACAAGCAGAAGCAAATGAAGCTGCTTTATTAAATAAGTTTGTTCCTTCTTTTGAAAAATCGTATACATCGCTTTTCCGAATTGTAGATATAGATGTAGAAGAAGGAATTATTTATTTTGATGATGTTTTGGGTGTAAATGAAGGACAAGAAATTGCCATTATAGACAAGACTCTTACCCAATCTATAGATAAAAATCCTGTTAATATGAATTTCTTGATGTTCTTTCGTTTTATTCCTTTTCTGGGAGATTTTATTGATTTGAACGATGAAGAGGAAACACTCAAAGGAATGTCGGCTGGGTATATTTATTTCTTTGAGCCACAAGAAGAACGCACCATCATCAAAGAATATAAAAAAATGGCTGAAAAAGTAAGAGTTTCAAAATCTTCTTCTAAAAGACAAATTGCTTTTACAGAATTAGATAAAAAATATGGAAAGAAGTTGTTGTTGTCTTAAAATAGTGGAGTAACTACTCTGATAAAAGACATTATTTATTTTCTAAACTTAGGAAGTTCAAACCTGTAAGCCTAAATTAAAGGAATACAGGTTTTTTATTGAAAAAAATAAAATCAAAAGACAAAAAGCTATTTTTTGAGTTAGAATAAAAAGTGGAATAAATACAGAATTTTTGATAGAAAATTATGAGCCAATCAAATCCAAAAACAAAAGACGAGTTAAGAGAACATCTAAAAGATATTATCAGAAATATTCCTCGCCAACCAGGGATTTACAAATATAAAGATGAGAGTAATGAGATTATTTATGTGGGAAAAGCGAAGGAATTACGCAAACGAGTTTCTAGTTATTTCACCAAATCGCATCAATATGATCGAAAAACTCGGCAGCTTGTTCGTGAAATCAGAAATATAGAAATTACAATTGTCGATAGTGAAGCTGATGCACTACTTTTAGAAAATAATTTGATAAAGGCACATCAACCTAAATACAATATTTTATTAAAAGATGGCAAATCGTACCCGTATATCTGTATTACAGATGAACCTTTTCCTAGAGTTTTTACAACTAGAACTCCAAATAAAAGACAAGGAACAAATTATGGACCTTATACAAATGGAAAAACACTATATGCTCTCAATGAACTCATAAAGAAATTATATACACTTCGAACTTGTTCTTATAATTTGAGTGAAGAAAACATACGAGAAAAAAAATATAGAGTCTGTTTAGAATATCACATCAAAAACTGCAAAGGACCTTGTGAAGGTTTGCAAGAGGAAGAGGATTATTTGAAAGATATTGAACAAATTAGAAATATTTTGGCTGGAAAAACGAGCCGAGCAAAAGAATATTTCAAAACAAAAATGAAATCGGCAGCCGAAAAAATGGAGTTTGAAGAAGCTCAAAAAGCAAAAGAAAAATGGGAAGCACTTCATACCTATCAAAGTAAATCGCTTATTACAAACCCAAATATTTCAGATACAGAAGTAATTGCGCTCTTAGATGATGAAGCAACTGTTTATGTAAATTATCTCAAAATTGAAGATGGAAGTATCGTTTATACAGCCAATGAATCCTATAAAAAACGTCTTGAAGAAACACTAGAAGATATTTTGCCAATGGTAGCTGTAGAGTTCAGACAGCGTTTTGGAAGTGAGGCGCAAAGAATTGTGAGTAATATTTTGGCAGAAGTTCCTTTGCCAAAAGTAGAAGTAATTAATCCTAAAATAGGAGATTTACGTAAACTATTAGATTTATCACTCAAAAATGTAGGTTATTTCAAAAAGGAAAGATTACGTAAAAAGCTAGATTTTGCAGAAAAAAAACAAGAAAGAGGATTGGCAGCCGTCGAAGCTCTTCAAAAAGATTTGGGTTTGAAAGAATTGCCTTTGCATGTTGAATGTTTTGATAATTCTAACTTACAAGGTACAAATCCAGTTTCTTCGATGGTTTGTTTTATGAATGGAAAGCCTTCAAAGAGAAATTACAGAAAATATCATGTAAAAACAGTAGAAGGAGCAAACGATTTTGCGACAATGTACGAAGTGGTTTATCGTCGTTATAGAAGACTTTTAGAAGAAAAACAACCTTTGCCAAATTTAGTAATTGTTGATGGTGGAAAAGGACAGCTAAGTTTTGGAGCGCAGGCTTTAAAAGATTTGGGTGTGTATGGCAAAATTCCGATTGTTGGAATTGCAAAGCGTTTGGAAGAAGTTTTTTATCCCGAAGACCAACATCCTATTTATATCAATAAAAAATCACCTTCTTTAAAGCTAATTCAACATTTGCGTAATGAAGCCCACCGTTTTGCTATTACTTTTCATAGAGATATCAGAAGCAAAAATGCCCTTCGAAATCCATTAGAAAATGTAAAAGGAGTAGGAAGAGCAACTATTGAAAAACTACTTTTAGAATATAAATCGATTAAGAAAATTGCAGTTACTTCTGATGAAGAATTAAAGGAATTGATTGGTGCAAATCGTACTCGTCTGATTAAAGAATATATTAAAAATAATCCTGATTTGTTGAGTTAGAATAAACTGAAAACCTTTGCTTTAAATTCTCTATCTCTTCTTTGTTTCTAACTCTATGTACATAATAAAATACAGGAATAAGAATACACAAAAGCCCAAACACATACAAAACCATTCTGATTATTTCTTTCCAGTCAATATGCCAAAAATAATAACTTCCATCATAGGCTTGTTTATATTGTATTGGTGAATCGAACAAGAAATAAAGGAGGGCAAAGAAAAACAGAAGTGCTAAAGTCTTAGCAAATTTATTGATTTTTGTATCAAGAATTAACTTTTCATTTCCGTCTACTTCTATTATTTTTCCTATAATGGTAAAGTAAAATATCCCTTGCTGTCTGCTGTATTTCCAAATTTTGAAACCTTTTTTATCAACTATTCCAGCATACTTTTCAGTAAAACTAAAAAGCGTCCAAAGATGGTTCCATGCTGTATCCTTACATTTGTATTGTATATCTTTTTCTAAATTAGATAATGTCTTTTCTAAGATTGTCATATTTTAAAATCAGTATTTTGTGCTTTTTTATAGAATACGTTTTTTTTGACAAATTGTTGAGGTTATTTGACAACAACTATTTTTCCATAAAACAGAACTTGCAAATTCTGCTTTATGGAAAAAAGTATAACTCTTTGCCGTTGTCGGTGTTTCACCGACGACCTAGTTAAATTTCTACTCTTTCAAATTTACCTTTTTGAGTTCTCCTGTTGGAGTCAGAATATAAATTGTTTTATCGTCTTTTTCTTCTTTTGGTAAAGTATAACGAACTTTCAGTGTAAAAAATAACTGAACAGCAGGTTCTAAAATAGTCGGATTAATAATACATTCTATATTGTCATAATCTAGTTTTTCATAGAAAGCACTTGGCGAACGATTTTTATCATTTACTTTGTAGTTTTTTGAAAAAGAAGTTTTTCCTTTCGAAATCGCTTCATAGGAACGGTATCTATCAAAAGGAAAAAAAGTCTGAAAATTTTCATCAGCTACTTTTTCAGCTTTAGATAACTTTATATTCAAACTATCATAGAGTTTTTCTTTTTTAGCAATAATTTCAAAGGCCTTTTTACGTAATTTTTGATAGAGAATGTCTGTATCTTTGATAAAATATTCTACTTTAGATAAATCATAAATTTCATTTTCGGCAGCTTTGGCAATTATTTTATCTAAAATTTTATTGTCTTTGAAGCGAACATGAACATTCTTTTTAAGCTCAAAACCCACAGGAACTTCATTATAGGTTCTGCTAAAGAATTTTTTCTCAACATCGTATTCGTATTCTGGAACAAGCGAAAGAAAATCAATAATCATTTCGTTTTCTTTGATTCCTAACTCTATTAATCCTTTTTGAAAGTTAGCTATTCGTTTGTCCATATTTTCCTGTACATCTTTAAGCTCTTTTCCTTTTTGTTCGATATGAAACATTGCCACATATTCATCTGCCGTTACATTCATCAAAACATTTGCTTCTAATTCTTGTAGACTAGATCCTAAAATTGTTGTTTGAGGAAGTTCTTGATTTGGTTTTTTTTCAGCGTCATAATTCGAATTTCCATAATTATAATTGGCTCTGTTTTGCGCTAAAGAAACAGAACTAAAGAAAAATAAAATAAAAATGAACGATAAAGTTAATCTATTATTTGTTTTCATAAAATTTGAGGTAAATTTGGTAAAAAGAGAATGAGTTCAAGACCCTAAGGGTTTTCAAAAACCCTTAGGGTCTAAACAAAAATTTAATAAAAATGATAAATCTCTCTAATTTACAAAAAGATAAAGTTTCAACAGCACAAGTCATAGCAGATATTGGCGTTTTGATATTAGTTTTGATAAATCTCACTCTGATTATTTTCAATTTTTTGTTTACTGCTGAGCTTGTTCAAGATTTTCTCAAAACTTATCTTACCTCATTTTATGATTTTTATAATGTCTATGTCTTCAAAAATTTTGCGTTGATAGACTTAGTGTTTGTAGGCATTTTTGTAAGTGATATTTTGGTTCGTTGGTCAATTGCTATTTATCTAAATACGTATCACCGTTGGTTTTTTTATCCTTTTATTCATTGGTACGATGTTTTGGGTTGTTTGCCTTCGTTTCGTTCATTTCGGGTATTGCGTTTGTTTGCTATTCTTTACAAACTTCACTTAATGGAAGTTATCAATCTTTCAAATACCTATATTTATAAAACACTAGGAAAATATTTTTCCATTTTTGTTGAAGAAGTTTCAGACAGAGTTGTAATTAATGTATTGAATGAAGTGCAGGGAGAAGTAATGAAGGGAAGTCCGATTGTAGAAAAAATAGTAGAAGATGTAGTTCGTCCTCGCTCCAATCTTTTGACAACTTGGCTTACAAAACGTGTGCAAGTGGTGGCTGCCAAAAATTATCCAACCTATAAGTATGAACTCAAACGCTATGTAGAAACGCTTATCAATGAAGCTGTAGAGAAAAATGCAGAAATAAAAACGATAGGAAAAGTTCCGATTATGGGCGAATTTATTTCTCAAAACCTAGAAAGAGCTATTGCAGATATTGTTTTTAATGTTGTCAATCAGCTTGTAGAAGATGCTACAACGGTTGAAGAGAACAGAATTTTGAAAGAAGTAACGGAAATTTTAGTAGAAGCATTACTTATCGATTCAAAATCTCAAGAACAGTTTGGCATGATAACCAAAGGAATGATAAATGAAGCCTTAGAGCTTATCAAAAAACAAGTAGCCATCAAACAGTGGCAACTCAAAGAGTTAGAAGAAAAAGAATTTGGTTTTAGTCCTCCTGCACAACAAAGTATAGAGGAAATTGATCAGGAATGGAAAGCTGAGAAAATGAGTACAAAACCTACTAAAAATTCAAAATTATAGTAGAACAGTTAAAGTAAATGCCAAGTTGTCCGAAATTGGTAAAAAAAATTAAAAGAACTATCTTTACAAATTAATACCATCTACTTTTGTACGATTTTGGAAAGAATGTAGATAAACTGATAATAACAAAAAATTAAATTATAAATTTTGGATATACAAGGAGTAATTATTGGAATTTTGCAGCTTTTGGCTTCGCTTTCTATTTTAGTAGGATTGCACGAATTGGGGCATTTGTTGGCTGCAAAATATTTTGGAGTTAGAGTAGAAAAATTTTCTATTGGTTTTCCTCCAAAAATATTTGGTTTTAAATATGGAGAAACAGAATATTGTTTGAGTGCTTTGCCTTTGGGTGGCTACGTCAAAATTACAGGTATGATTGACGAATCTTTAGACACTGACCAAATGAAAGGTGAGCCTCAACCCTATGAATTTCGTTCAAAACCAGCTTGGCAGCGTCTTATCATTATGTTAGGAGGAATTATCTTTAATGTGGTCTTAGGTGTTTTGATAATGATTGCTATTGCTTTTACGTATGGCGAAAAATATATTCCAATAGATGAAGTAAATAAATACGGAATTGAAGTAAATGAGCTTGGGAAAAGTCTTGGGTTAGAAACAGGTGACAAAATAATCAATATCAATGGAGAAACACCAAAATCGTTTAGAGATTTATTAGATCCAGCTTTTATCTTAAACGATAATTCATATTATACTATTGAAAGAAATGGACAGGAAATGAAAATTCCGATTACAAGCGAATTTTTACAAGTCTATAGCTCAGATAAAGATGAAGCAAAAGGATTTTTGACAATGCGTGATGGAAAATATCCTTTCTTGATTGGTGCAATTGCACCAGATAGAAATGCAGACAAAGCAGGACTAAAATCGAAGGATAGAGTAGTAAAAGTAAATGAAACACCAACACCAGATTTCGATACTTTTCAAGCATTATTGCATCAAAATGCAGGTAAACAACTTACTTTTGTAGTAGAAAGAGAGGGTAAGACAATGAATTTGCCTATTACAGTTGCAAAAGACAGTACAATCGGAGTAGGAATAAATAAAGAAATAAACTTTGTAGAACGTCCGTATAGTTTCTCAGAGTCTTTACAAGTGGGAACAGAAACTGCTTTTGGTGTAATTGGAGTACAGGCAATGGCATACAAAAAAATGGCAAAAGGAGATATTAATGCTTCTGATTCTTTGAGTGGTCCTATTGGAATGGTAATGATTTTTGGAATGGAATTCGATGCCTATCGTTTTTGGAGAATCACAGGGTTTTTGTCAATGGTTTTGGCTCTGATGAACCTTCTACCAATTCCTGCACTTGATGGAGGACATGTTATGTTCCTTCTTTATGAAATGATTACAGGTCGTCCTCCTTCAGATAAATTCCTAGAAATTGCCCAAAAAGTAGGAATGGTTCTTATTCTTTGTTTGATGATTTTTGTTTTTGGAAATGATATTTGGAAAATCATAAAAGGATTTTTATAAAAAATAGTTGAAATATCATCTAATTTTAATAAGGCTAAAAAGTGGATTTTGAATAGTAATGTATTCACTCTTCTTTTTAGCCTTGTTTTTTAATATTATTCCTAAAAACAGTTTTAATAACTTTATTTTAACTAATTTATATTTATGAAAATTATTCAATTTATCTTATGTTTTTGTTTTCTTGCTACCTTTATTTCTTCTCAAAACTCTATTTTTGCTCAAGATGAGAAATCAGAAAACAGTTTAGATACACTTTCAAGTTCTTCCATAGACCCTTACAATTTTGAAGCTCAATTTGATTATCAAGGCTCTAGCTACAAATATTCTGTTTCTGAAAAGGGTGATGATTGGTATAGCTTAGTAATTTGGAGAAAAAATACACTGCTAGAAGGAGAAGCCAAAATGATGGAAGTTTATTCTACTCATATCATGATTGAGGATGAAATAGACAATACCAATAATAAAAATGCTCGTGTTCGCATTCGTTATGCAGAAAAACAAGGATATGTTTGGAAACCTTATGAACACGATTTTATGCAAGTAATATTTTTATTTGATACACAAAAGATAAATTATGCTCCGTTTGGTGCAAAAATGATTGACCGAAGCAAACACAGTATTATTCCGAATAATAAACTGGTCGTAGATTTTGATAATCAAAGTTTTACACTTGCAGATGCTGTAAAAACAAGTATTGAATTTTTTATAATGAAATACCCAAAATTATTCTATATGTAGAGTCAAGTTGCTTCAGAAAAGATTTTAAAATCAGGAGTGCATTTTATAAAACTCTATTACCTTTATAGAAACGATATTAGAAAATGACTATATTTGTTATATGCTTTTTTTTAGATTACTACTTTTATGTATGGTAATTTTCAAATTTACTGATATATAATTTTCAATCTCTATGTTAAGCTATTGGTATTTAAAAGCTCACTTTATGTTTATACATGATACATTATGGGACTTGATATAGCTTCATTAGTTATCTGAATGCCAAAATATAACTCACTAAAAATAAATTAATTAGAAATCAAAATATCTCAAAATTGAGAGCAAATTGATTTTTTAACAATTTTTATAAAAATAGTATTTTTACCTGACTTTTGATTACTTGTTTTGATTTAAAGTCTTTCAATTATTTTTACAAATGAAAAAAAATATCTTTTCGTTTCGTTTCTTGTCTTTAGTTTGGCTAATTTGTTTTATGCCTTTAATTTCTTTTGCACAAGATAGACTAAATTCTCCCCTTTCAAATCATTCTGTTTCTGATGAGCATAATCATACAAAAGAAGCAGCAATGAACGCTCCTAAAGCAAAAACACCACTTACTTTCATTGAAAATAAAAATCAATGGGATGAAGTTGTAAAATATAGAGCCACTATTCCATCGGGTTTCTTGTTTATGCGTCAAAACTCATTGCAGTATTCTTTTTATGATGCAAATGCTTTAAAATTACTACATGTTCATGGAGAAGAGGAGCATGAAGGACATGAGCCTAATGAAGAAATTTCTTCTACTATTAAAGCACATTCTTTTGAGGTAGAATTTGAAAATTCAAATCCCTCTCCACAAATCATTTCTGAGCAAGTTAGTGATACAAAATTTAATTATATTTTAGGAAATGATCCTAGTAAATGGGCAGAAAATGCACAAGGATTTGGAGAACTGACCTATAAGGATTTATATCCAAATATTAACCTTCATTTGTATTTGAAGGAAGATCATCTGAAATATGATTTTATTGTTTCGGCTGGTGCAAATCCTTCAAAAATTGCAATGAATTATAAGTATGCTGATAAAGTGAGTTTAGAAAGTGGACATTTGCATATTCAAACTTCTGTCAATAAAGTCATCGAACAAGCTCCTTATTCGTATCAAATCATTGATGGAAAAAAAGTAGAAGTTCCTTCAAAGTTTGTTCTCAAATATGCAGAAGGCAATAAAAAAGACAAATCTCCTCAAATTACTTTCGAATTTCCAGAAGGATACAATAAAAAATATGAACTAATCATTGATCCTGTTTTGATTTTTTCTACTTTCTCAGGTGCTTTTTCAGATAACTGGGGAAATACAGCAACTTATGATGATGCAGGAAATTTATATTCTGGAGGTACTTCTTTTGGTGCTGGTTTTCCTACTACTACAGGAGCTTTTGATGTTACTTTTGGAGGAGTCGTAGATGTAGCTATTTTAAAATATAACTCACAAGGAACAGGTGTTTTTTATGCTACCTTTTTAGGTGGGGATTTAGCAGATGTTCCTTCTAGCATGGTAGTAAATAGTAGAAACGAATTGATAATATTAGGAACGACAGGTTCTTCAAACTTTCCTACTACATCATCTTCTTATGATAATACTTTTGCAGGAGGAACAACTACAAATGTATTAGGCTATGATTTTACAAATGGTTCTGATATTTTTGTTTCTAAACTTAATGTAAGTGGGAGTAGACTTGTAGGTTCTACTTTTTTAGGAGGACAAGGTAATGATGGAATAAATTCTCTTAATTTTGACAGCTTTACTGATAATCCATTAGTGAAAAATTATGGAGATGAGATTAGAGCAGAAATAAATATTGATGATTTAGATAATATTTATATTGCCAGCACAACTAACTCAAATAATTTTCCATTAGTTTCAGCTCATAGAACTACTTTTCAAGGAAGACAAGAAGGAATAGGTGCGAAATTTGACCCTACTTTAAGCTCTCTTTTATGGAGTACATATATTGGAGGAAATAATATAGATGCAGCTTTTGGAATACAAATTTCTAAACGAGGAGATATTTATGTTGTGGGTGGAACATTAAGTAGTGACTTAATAACTCACGCAGCTACCATGCAAAGCAACTATAGAGGAGAAATAGATGGTTTTGTCGTACGTTATGCTTCTAACTTTGCTTGGCAAGGAGCTAGTTATTTAGGAACTCCTTTTTATGATCAAGCCTATTATGTGGATGTAGATGCTAGTGGATCTGTATATATATTTGGACAAACACAAGGTTCACAACCTGTTACCTCTGGTGTCTATTCGAATGCTAGAGGTGGATTATTTATTCGAAAAGTATCTTCTAACCTGAACAATATTGTTTGGGCAACAACGATTGGAAGTCAAGATTTTGACCCCAATATTACACCTACTGCTTTTATGATAAATGATTGTGGATATATTTATTTGGCAGGTTGGGGAAGTCCTAGCATTTATCAAGGAAGACCAGATAATTATTTGGACAACATTAGTACAACAGGAATGCCTGTTACTTCTAATGCGCTTCAAAGCGATACAGATGGAAATGATTTTTACACAATGATTTTAGATCAAAATGCTCAAAATTTAATATATGGTAGTTTCTTTGGAGGAAGGGGAGAAGGAAGAGAACACGTAGATGGAGGAACAAGTCGTTTTGATAAAAAAACAGGAACTATCTATCAAGCTGTTTGTGCATGTAGTGGAAGTGGATTTATTACTACTCCTGGAGCTTTTTCTAACCGAAACAATAGTCCCAATTGTAATAATGCAGCGTTTAAAATAGAAATGGGAATATTAAAGGCTGATTTTAATACAAATGATGGTAATCTTACAGGATGTGTTCCTTTCTCAACTACATTTGTAAATCAAAGCATTGAAGGAGTTACCTATGAATGGGACTTTGGAGGTTTAGGAATTTCTACACAAGATGATAATGTTCCTTTTACCTTTACTGTCGCAGGAACATACCAAGTTAGGTTGATAGCTACAAATCCTATTTTATGTATTAAAAAAGATACAGCTTATCTTGATATTGTGGTTTCACCTGCTGATTTTACTGTTTCACCTGATGTAACCATTTGCAAAGGACAATCAACACAATTAAGTGCTACTGGAGGAACAAATTATCTGTGGACACCAATAGCAGGGTTATCTAATCCTAGAATCGCAAACCCAATTGCAAGCCCAAGTACAACAACAACTTATACACTAACTGTACAGAACGCAGCAGGATGTCGTCAAAATCTTACTACTAAAGTAACAGTCTTACCAGAGCTTATTACAAGTTTTGGACTGACTCTTGGTGACCCTTGTGCTAATGATTCTACTGTAAGTATTATCAATACAACTCAAAATGCCACCTCTTATTTTTGGGATTTTGGAAATGGACAAACTTCCACAGCACAAAATCCACCTACTCAAAGTTACTCATCAGGAACTTATACAATCAAATTAATAGCAACAAATAGCCTTTGTAATGCTAAGGATACTGTTGAAAGGCAATTTGTAATTGATACAGATACATTTGATTTTAATTTCTCATCAGATACCACAATTTGTTTTGGAGAATCCGTACAACTTAACGTAAGTGGAGGAGCATCTTATCAATGGACACCAGCAACAGGATTGAGCAATGCAACTATCGGAAATCCGATTGCATCTCCAACAGAAACCACTACATATACTATAAAAGTAGTAGGAAGTAGTGGATGTGAACAAGAACGTCAGATTGAAATTGTGGTCGAAGAAGAAATGATTCCTAATTTTGATATTATACAATCTACTCTTTGTACAGAAATAGGAAAAGTAGAATTTGTAAATAATACAGTTGGAGCTACTTCCTATCTTTGGGACTTTGGAAATGGTCAAACTTCTACAGAACAAAATCCATCTATTCAAAATTATACAGCAGGAACTTATATCATAAAATTAGTAACTGAGAGTGAATCCTGTACTCTCAGAGATTCTGTTGAAAAACAAATTGTCATTACTGAGGATGCTTTTGTTTATGATATAGGTGATTCTACTATTTGTGCAGGACAGTCTGTGCAATTCAATGTAACAGGAGGAGTTTCTTATCAATGGACTCCAACAACAGGATTAAATGATGCAACTATTGGAAATCCTATTGCTTCACCTACAGAAACAACTACCTATACTGTAAAAGTAACAGGAAATAATGGATGTGAAGAAGAGCGTCAAATAGAAATAGTAGTAGGAGAAGAGATAATTCCAAATTTTGATATTATACAATCTAATAATTGTGAGGAGTTTCCGACAATTAGTATAGTAAATAATACGATTGGAGCAACTTCTTACTTTTGGGATTTTGGAAATGGACAAACTTCTACAGCACAAAACCCTACAAATATAGCTTATAACACAGATGGAAATTATGAAGTAAAATTGATAGTAAATAACATTGCTTGTTCAGATTCTCTTGTTAAAGAATTTGATTACTCTACAAACAATTTCTTTATTTCTCCAGATAAATCTATTTGTTTAGGGCAGTCTTTACCATTAGAAGTAGGAAAAGGTATTTCTTACCAATGGACTCCAACAGCAGGATTAAGCGATCCTACTATTTCAAATCCTATTGCTTCTCCTACCCAAACGACTACATATACTGTAAGTATCACAACTGCAAGTGGTTGTATTAGAGAAGAAGAGGTCACAATTACTGTTTTAGAAGAATTAAAACCTGATTTTGAAGTGGTTATTATAGATAGATGTGACAAAATCCCACTTGTGCAAATAATAAATAATTCGGTTGGTGCTACCTCTTTCTTTTGGGATTTTGGAGATGGAAGAACCTCAACACTTCGCAATCCTCCTTCTTTTCAGTATGCTAGTGAAGGTGTTTATCCAATTACATTAAAAGTAGAAAATGCACTTTGTCAAGATTCTACACAGAATGATGCAAACTCAGTCATTGATGATAATAATGTGTTTTTATCCACAATCAGAATGCCTGAAAGCCCAACTATTTGTAGAGGTGAAAATGCCCAACTTAATGTAGTAGGTGGAAATCTATTTGAGTGGACACCAACAACAGGGTTGAGCGACCCAACTATCAGAAATCCAATTGCTTCACCAGACCAAACGACCATCTATAATGTTCGAATTTCTAACCTTGATGGAGGTTGTTTTACAGACAGTACAGTTACAGTCACAATTGTGGATAAATTAGTTCTTGATTTTGATGTTCAACATTCACCTGAATGTGGTGCACCTGCTACTATTCTTTTTAATGGTAAAAATACTGGAAATGGTGACTGGGTATGGGATTTGGGAAATGGAGATTCTATCAATGTATCCAACCCAACAGAATATACTTATACACAAGCAGGAACATATACAATTACTTTGAAGGCTTCAAATGGAGTTTGTGACCAAGAACAAACAACTACAGTTACTGTCGATAATGTTTTACCTCCTAATGTAATTACGCCAAATGGAGATGGACTCAATGAAACTTTTGTGTTAGATAAGGCTAATGTAGGCTGGAAGCTTCAAATTTATGACCGTTGGGGAACAGAAGTTTTTTCTGCTGATGATTATAACAATGATTGGGGAAATAAAGCCAAACCAGCAATGTATTATTATTATCTAACTTCTCCTGATGGAGATACTTGTAGAGGTTGGATTCATGTTTTACAATAAACAAGTATGAAAATCTGATAAAGTATAAATCCCTTTAAATTTATTTTGAAGGGATTTTTTAAAGTTAAATTTTTCTAAAATACCCTTTTTTGTTTTAATAAGGTAGGGAGAATACACTATAAAGAACGTCTTTAAAAAAAGCTATCTAAATATAAAAAAACACTAAATACTATTCATCATGCAAAATCATTTCAAAATCTATTTTTTACCTCTATTTGTTTTGTTTCTACTTTCAACATCTTGTAGTCTAACTGATAGCGTCTGTAAAGATGGACAAGGAGATGTGATAACTGAAAGTAGAACTATATCTAAATTTACAGCCATCGAATCAAGAGGAAACTTTATTGTAAATGTTTTTCAAGATTCTAGCATCAAGACACAGTCTGTTTCTGTTATGGCACAAGAAAATATCATCAGTTTTATCCAAACAAATATTATAGGAAATAGCCTCATTATTGACAATGATGAATGTTATAATACAAGTGAAGAAGTAATAATTGAGATTCGTACACCAGTACTTTCTCAAATCGTTTTGAGTGGTTCTGGTGATATTGTATTACAAGATATAGCTCGTATTAGCAATGTAGAAAATATAGAAAACGTAGAATTTATTTTAAATGGCTCTGGAAATATTCTTACCACACCAAATAACCCTATTATAACAACAGGAAATTGTACTGCCAAACTAAAAGGTTCAGGAAATATCGAATTAGAATTGGAGGTAGCAAATAAAGTAACTGCCATTCTTGAAGGTTCAGGAACTATTCTTTTTAGAGGAATAGCTACAGAAAATAGCTTGAATGTTAGTGGTTCAGGCAATATAAAAGCATTTTTATTACCTGTCTTAACAAGTACAGCAGAAATAGTTGGCTCTGGAAGTATTGAGCTAACGGCTACAGATGATGTAAATACTCCTTCAAAAGCAACTCTAAATGCACAAGTAAGTGGAAGTGGAGTAGTCCGTGTGAAAGGTAATGCAGAAGTTCAATGGAATGTATCAGGTTCAGGTAAAATTGAAAAAGTAGAGTAACATAAAACAATATAGGACTATTCAAATAATAAAGCCTCTGAGTATTTTAAGTATTCAAAATAATTTTGTAATTTATAGCATAATTTTATTAAAAGGATTATGCTTTTTTACTTAAGAAACGCAGAAAAAATAAATTCACATTTTTAGCTATTTATAAAAACAGGGTTGAAACCTGTCCAATTTATAATTCATAGTCTATTTTTGAAAACATATCTTTGTAAAAAATCATAAAAGGTATTTTTTTAATTGAACAGGGTTTTAACCCTGTTTATTAATGCATGAATTTTCCAAAGTGTAAATTTATTCATTTTATATTCCTAAGAATATTTCACTTGCTTACTTTCTCTTAGCTTATGAGTAATTCTACTTCTTCTCAAAACCCTTCAGCTATTTTCAAAGAAATAGAGGAGTTAAAACGTTCTTTTAGTTTTAGTAATCAAGAAGAAGAAATCGCTTTTTATAAAAAAAATAGTTATTTATTTGCTTTTACTTCAGCGAATTTGTCTCGTTTGATGCCCCAAATTCCTTATTCGCATCATAAATCTATTTTTGAAAAACTGCTTTTTAATCTTCAATTATTAAATATAGAAGAACAAAATCCAGCACTTTTTGCTCCTAATTTTGAAGTTATTGATAAAACAGATATTCTTCAGCAAGCTAAAAATGGAAAGCCTTTTCTATTTTGTTGTTTTCATTTGGGTTCTTATTCTTCACTTCTGACTTTACTCACTTATAATGATTTAGATTTTGGCTTTTTGCTCAATCAAACTCTCAGGAATAGAAAAGCAGATGATTCTTTAAAAGTTCATCAAAAATTTTCTCAGCAAATAGAAATTCAACAAAAAAGAATTTTAAAATCTAAAATACAATTTATAAATGTAGAGGAAAATAAAGGCATTTGGAGTGCTATCAGAATGCTAAAGCAAGGCAACTCCTTGATTGTTTATCCTGATGGTAATACAGGTATAAATACTAAAGAATCAAAAAAAGAAAATCAAAATACTGTTCAAGTGAATTTCTTAAATGAAAGGTTACTTGTAAAGCAAGGAGTTGCTTTTTTATCGTATGCTTGTCAAGTACCAATTGTTCCTGTCATTTCAAGTAGAGTGGATGAAAGTATAGAGTATAGTTTGAAAAGAAAATTTGAACTCCTACCAGCGATTTATCCACCAAATTCTGTAAAGGGAAATGCTGAGAAGGAAAATAAATCAAAAGAAGAATTTGCAGCACACACAATGCAGAAATTGTATTCTATTTTAGAAAAAGAAATTTCTAAGAAAAAGAATCAGCAAGATATTAATGCCCAAGCAAACCAATGGGAAGGTTGGATTTTTGTGAATAAATCTTTTGAAAACCTTAAAAAACCGATTTATTTGGAAAAAGAATCACAAAAACAAAACTCAGAAAAAATCACAAAAGAAAAATTAAATTCTGAGTATATTTTTAATGAAGCACAATTTGCACTTATCGAAAGTAAAAAAGATGGAGAGCAAAATGTAAAATATACACTCTTTGATAAATATACTTATCGTTTTTTTCCTGTATCTGACCTACTTTATGAAACAATTACTTATTTTTCTGTTCCAAAAAAGTTATATTTGTCTAATAGCCAAAATAAGCGAACTAATCCTGTATCAAAAGACATTAGCAATTCCCCTGTTGCTATGAATTCTGATTCTGAATTGCAGCTTTCAAAAACATCTATTCCTATTAGCGCATTAGAAAAACTAATTAACAAAAAGATTTTAGTACAATTCAACTAATTTAAAAATACAGCGCATGTACAAATCGTGTGTCATGAGCTGTTAAAAAATAAAGGTAGACTTAAAATAAAAAAACTGTTTTTTTATTTTAATTAAAAATCCTAGCTAACATAAAAATACTTTTAATGATATAAACTTTATACTAATTACGTTCATAACCCTTTACTATTATGCCGAAAGGCTCTTTACTCCCCTTTTTATTGTTATTTTTATTAAACGTATTTACATTTGTTAATGTATATGGTCAGCAAGACACGACTACTATTTTTTCTGATTCTCTTCAAAAAGAACAAATCTCTGTTTTGAATTTAAAAACAGAATTAAAAGAAATAATAAGTAAATCCAAAATTACTGAATCAGATTCACTACGTCAATTTTCTATTTTAGATTCATTGATCAATTTTTATAAAGACATAAATAAAAAAGAGTACAATTATTTTTTGTCTGAAAAGAATAATTTGACATTCAAGTATGTCTTACCCATAAAACCACCTATTCAAGAAAAGAATTATATTACTATTAAAGAAAACTTAGGTGTTTGGAAAGACACAACAGATGGTAAAATATCTATTGAAGAAATTGCAACTAATACAAGCAATTTATTTTCTGCCAATACTATCAGTGCTTCAAATATGGAAGTAGGAGCATATTATTGGTTGCGTTTAAAGTTAGTTGGAAATGGTGTAAGAGATGAAGTAATAGCTTTACAAATTGGTTCTGTTTTTGATGCTTGGTCAGAAATTACGTTTTATCGTTCTGTAGAGGATGATGCCTTCCACATAGAGCATTCAGGTACAGACATAGATCCTAAAGAAAAACCTGTCAAACAATGGCGTAATTATTTTTATATTGATGTTGCTGCTCAAGAAGAAGCTATTGTTTATCTTCGCCTACATTCAAATGAATTGCGTTTTCATCCTAAGTATATTTTAGCTTCTATAGGGGATGCTGTAAGCGTAAGTAAAGGAGCTGATGAGTTTACTTATGCACAAGGAATTTTTCAAGGAATCTTGTGGGTGATGGCTTTCTACAATCTGTTGTTATTTTTTATTATCAGAGATAAATTATATTTGTATTATGTGATAATGATTATAGGTATTCAACTGAATGTTTTTTATTATTATAGATATATTTATTTTCTTTTTCCAACCTCACATCATCTGATTCGTTCTTTTATTGTTATTTCTCATCTTTTTATGATAGGAGGAGGGCTTTTGTTTTTAAGAAGTTTCTTGAATATAAAAGAATTATTACCAAAATGGAACAAATTTATTAAGATAATAAATTACGCTCTAGTTATAGTGGTAATTATATTTATTGCAGATCATTTGTTTTTGCAATATCCTGTTTGGAGCGATAATTTTAGTCCTTACAAATCTGCTCAAATAATAATTGTTTTTATAGGTATAATTGCAACCATTTTAGGATTCATATTAGGTATTCTTACCTTCCGAAAAGGGTATTCTGCTGCTCGTTATTACCTAATTGCTACAAGTGGTTTGTTTATTGGAGCTATTTTTTATGCTCTTTCTTATTTGATAAATACACAAGGAGAATCTATTGTTAATTCGGACATGTTTATGTATTTTTTTCAGGGTGGAGTAGTAGTTCAACTTGTATTTTACGCACTTGGTATTGGTTATCAAGTCAATCGTTTGGAGAGAGAAAAATCAGATGCCCTTGCTGAAAACTTAGAGCTACAAAAAGAAACAACTACTCTTTTGGAGAAAAAAGTAAAACAAAGAACTGTAGAAATAGAACAACAAAAAGAAGAAATTGAAGCTATCAATACTACTTTAATGGAACAAAAAGGATTGATGGAAAAGCGAAATAATGATATTACTTCTAGTATAAACTATGCTAGACGCATTCAAGATGCCGTTTTACCAGACTTACGCTCTTTCAAACGTAGTGTGCCTAATTGTTTTGTTCTTTATAAACCTAGAGATATTGTTTCAGGAGATTTTTATTGGTTTGCTCAAAAAGATAATCAAATTGTTTTAGCTGCTGCTGACTGTACAGGACATGGTGTTCCAGGTGCATTTATGTCTATTTTAGGAGATTCTTATCTCAATCAGATTGTCAATTTACAGGGAGTTACAAAGGCTGATTCTATTTTGAGTCGTTTACATGGACAGATTCGAAGAGCTTTACGACAATCTAGTACAGAGAATAAAGATGGAATGGATATTTCTATTTGTGTAATTGATTTAGAAAAGAATCAAGTTACTTTTGCAGGTGCAAAACGACCTCTTTTATATATTCAAGATGAAAAAATGGTTGAAGTAAAAGGAGACAAACACTCAGTAGGAGGTTTTCAAACCAATGCTGAAAATTCATATACTTCACACCAAATTGATATTACCAAACCTACTTCGTTTTATATTTTTTCTGATGGTTATGTAGATCAGTTTGGAGGAAAGCAAGGAAGAAAATTTATGATAAAAAGATTTAAAAGCCTTCTTTTAGAAATTCATAATGAACCCATGGTAAAACAAAGACAGCTTCTTGCACAACACTTTGAAGATTGGAAAGGAAATAACAAACAAATTGATGATGTAATTGTAGTAGGTTTTCAAATTGAACCTTAAAGAGGTATAGATAAAGAGCAATAAAAAATCTAACTGATTTGATTATCAGTTAGATTTTTTATTGCTATTATTTCAAATTTTCTTAGTCACAATCATATTGATATTGTGTATTACTTGTAATAGTAGTTCCTTGGACAAAAATAGTTGCTACACTAGTACGTAATAATCCTCTTGCATCAATAGTATTATTTATTTCACCTATAGTAGTTCCATTTCCATCTTTTGAAACTGTCTTTTTAAGTTGGCAATCTTGATAGGTGTGTGTATCTGTTTGAGTAATTGTATTATTTGCATCATAAGTTTGTACAAGCTGTGGAAAACTTCCTTCAATAGCTAAAAAGTTAGAAAATACCACATAACTATTCAATACTCCTGCTGTTGTATAATTCTCTGTACGAACTAAGCGATTATTTGCATCATATTCCTCAATGCCGTAATCTGTCAGAGTTCCTGTTGCATCGTAATTATTTCCTCTTACAGTTTTGTTATTATTGCTATATTGAAATTCAACATAATTTTGTAATGAACCTCCGACTTTTGTTTCTGTTCTTGTTTTTAGTCCTTGTGCATTATATTGGAAACTTGTAACTAAAGTTCCTGCAATACTAGCTGTAGAGACAGAAGAAATCTTTTTTATTCCATTTACAACTGTATAAGTGTATGTTACGGTAGTTGTAAAACCAGAACTGACAGTAGTAGTTTTTTCTACATAACATTCAGGCAAATTACATGGATTTGCATTTCCTCCTCCAGCTGCTGGTGCAATAACAACAGTAGTAGATTGTTCACTCGTTCCTGCCGAATTAGAAACCACTAATTTTACATTAATATCTCCTTCTGTATCAAAAGTAAATTTTGGATTTTCTTCTGTAGAACTGAAACTTGTACCTTCTGCTGACCACTGATAAGAAGTTGCATTTGTACTTTCATTTATGAAAGTCACTTCTTCTCCTGCCTTTGGGTTTTCTGGTGTAAAGCTAAATGCTGCCACAGGAGCTGGTGTAGATGCTGTTACAGTAACTTTTTGGATGGTTTCATTTGTTCCTCCTTCTCCAGTAGCTACAAGTTTTACATTAATTTCTCCTGCTGTATCAAAAGTAAATTTAGGGTTTTCTTCTGTTGAGCTAAAACTTGTTCCTTCTGCTGACCACTGGTAAGAAGTTGCATTTGTACTTTCATTTGTAAAACTTACCTCTTGTCCTGTTTGTGGAGTAGTTGGAGAAAAACTAAAGGCTGCGACAGGTGGAGTTTGTGTGGCTTCACTTATCGTAATTTTCTTGATAGTTTCGTTTGTACCACCTTCTCCTGTGGCTACAAGTTTTACATTAATATCTCCTGCTGTATCAAAAGTAAATTTTGGATTTTCCTCTGTGGAACTAAAACTCGTTCCTTCTGCTGACCACTGATAAGAAGTTGCATTTGTACTCTCATTTGTAAAACTTACTTCTTGTCCTGTTTGTGGAGTAGTAGGAGAAAAGCTAAATGCTGCAATAGATGCTGGAGTAGTATTGTCTGCTGGTGCAACACTAACTTGCTTAATAATTTCTTTACTTCCTCCTTCTCCTGTGGCAACTAATTTTACATCAAAATCACCCACTTCTGTAAAAGTAAATGTCGGATTTTTGTCAGTAGAATTAAAATCTGTGCCTTCTGCTGACCAAACAAAAGTAGTTGCGTTTGTACTTGTATTGTTGAATGTAACAGCCTCATCTACTTTTGGACTAACAGGAGTAAATGAAAAATCGGGTGTGGGAACTTTTGGAGTTTCTTCTTCTTCGTCCTTTTTAGAACAGCCTACAATAAATGAGAGCAAAATAAAGGAAAAGAAAATTCCTTTTAATGTAAATAAAAAATGATGTGATTTCATAATTAAAATAATTTTGATTGATAAATTGGAAAAATTAAAAAGGTAAATAGTTTTTTATTTGTCAATAAAGTTAAGTAAAATACAAAAAAAATGCTATACGTATAAATGGGTATTTTTAAACTGTTAGAGACAATTAGTTTTAAATTGAATTAGAAATTTCATTGAGATTCTATCAAAAATTCTCAAATTCTGCGTATCTTCGATAAAAATTTAACTCTAACTTGTTTTTGTTCTACTTTTTCTTAAAAAATGACTAGCTCTTTATCTAATTCTTCTTCCCATTCTACACAATTTGAATGTAAATCTATTGCTGAACTACCACAAGTAGCTCAAAAGGTTATTGATTTAGCTAACAAACTAAACAAGCGTATTTGGATATTAGAAGGTGATTTAGGAGCTGGAAAAACTACTTTTACAAAAGCTGTTTGCAAAGAGTTAGGTGTAAAAGAAACTGTTAGTAGCCCTACTTTTGCACTCATAAATGAGTATGAAGGAAATTATGATAATCAAGAATCAAAAATCATCTATCACTGTGATTTTTATAGAATCAATAACCCTAATGAAGTTTTAGAGTTAGGAATAGAAGAATATTTTGAAAAAGCAGAAGAAAATGGAAATTATTGTTTTATAGAATGGGCTTCTAAAATAGAACCTTTTTTGCCAGAACACTATTTGCAAATAGATATAGAAGTAAATCAAACTACCAATTCACGGATTTTAACTGTGCGTAGCTTATGACTCAAGATGATGCCATCAAAAAATTAGTACAACAGTACGAATATTATCAACCTCAAGAAATGCTCGCCAAAGTACGTGAGCGTAATCAACAACTTACTATTGGAATCCCAAAGGAAACCAATCACGATGAGTTTAGGGTTGCTATGCGTCCAGAAGCCGTTCGCTTGTTGGTAGCAAACGGACATGAAGTAGTCATCGAAACAGGTGCAGGCGAAAAATGTAAATATACTGACCACGAATACAGCGACGCAGGAGCACAAATAAAATATTCTTCAAAAGAAGTTTTTCAATCTGAAATTGTTTTGAAAGTAGCACCTCCTACTTTAAAGGAATTGGAGGAAATGCAAAGCAAAAAAACGCTAATTTCTACTTTGCATCTAGCTAATGTAACCCCTGAATATTTGCACGCCATAAATCGTAAAAAAATTACAGCTATTGCTTACGAAATGCTTGAAGACAAAGAAGGTGGTTTGCCTGTTGTTCGTTCCATGAGTGAGATTGCAGGAAGTACAGTGATGCTCATTGCAGCCGAATATTTAAGTAGTGCCAATGAAGGGCAAGGAATTATTTTAGGGGGAATTACAGGTGTTGCTCCTACAAATGTAGTTGTTTTGGGTTCGGGAACAGTTGGAGAATATGCAGCCAGAACAGCCTTAGGACTTGGCGCAAGTGTAAAGGTTTTTGATAGTAGTGTCCCAATGCTTCGAAGAATAAAATATAATCTTTTGCAGCCCCATCTTTTTACTTCTATTTTTGATTTGGGAACTCTAAAAACAGCTTTAGAAGAAGCTGATGTAGTAGTGGGAGCAATTCGTCCAGAAAACGGAAGAACACCTTCTGTCGTTACAGAAGAAATGGTATCTCGCATGAAACCAAATTCTATAATTATTGATGTCAGTATTGATTATGGAGGTTGTATCGAAACTTCTGAAACAACTTCGCATCATAAGCCAATTTATAAAAAATATGATGTCATTCATTACTGTGTTCCAAATATTCCTTCTCGTGTAGCAAGAACGGCAACTAATGCACTAAGTAATATTTTTGCTCCTTTGCTGCTGCGTGCTGGAGAGCTAGGAAGTATCGAAGAAATGATTTATGCTGATATGGGTTTTGCAAAAGGTGTTTATAGTTATCAAGGAGGTTTGACAAACCAACACTTGAGTAAAAAATTCAATATGCGTTTTAAAGATATTAGTTTGATTGCAGCAGCACAGAAAGGAATGTGATTTTACAGTTATCAGTGAGCAGTAATCAGTTACCAGTTGAATGAGAGTGAGAGGTTATATTTTAGAAGTAAGTGAAGTTAAAGTTTATATATTTGTATTTTTCGTAATTTTTAATTCGTAATTGAAACATGACTAATTTCATCAAAGCTCTTACTGCTCTTTTAATTGTACTTTTACTCGGACTTGGAGTATATTATACCATTCTTCGAAAAGATGCTAAGGAATTATTACAACCTAGAGAAACAGTTACAGAGACAAGTTTCAAAACTGTTTTAGAAGAAGTAGAAAGTCTAGGTAAACTAGAATTGGTAAAATATAACTTTAAAGACGTTGTCGAACACAAGCAAAAAAATGGATATAGTTCTGTTTTAGATTCAAAAGTGTTATTGATTGTAGCTGCTGAAGCTGTGGGTTGTATGGATTTGACACGCATAAAAGCTGAAGATATTACAGAAGTAGGTGATTCTATTTATGTTCATTTACCTGCACCTGAATTATGTTATTACAAAATAGACCACCAAAAATCTAAGGTTTATGATTCGGAATCGTTGCCTTTTATGCAAGATGATAATTTGGTAGGAGAAGCCTTTGCAAAAGCTGAAAAACAAATCGAAAAAGCTGCCCTAGAATCTGGAATATTAGTTCAGACACAAGCTATGGCAAAGACAATGCTACAACCTTTCTTGGAAAATCTTACCAAAAAGACTGTTTTTTTGACTTTTGAGCCTATTTCTACAAAAGAAGATGAAAACCTTGAAAGTGAAGAAAATATCCAAAAGAAAAATATATTGAATAATCCGACTACAATTCAGTCTAAGAGTTTGAATAAAAAATAGTCTAATAGAATGGAACAACTTACCATCAACTTTTTTACCTATAGTATCTATTGTTTGACTATTGCAGTTCCTATTATCATTTTAGAAAAAGTTGGACTGTATAGTAATGTGAAATTTATATTCTCTTTGGGTATCAAAAGTTTTGGAAAAACGATAGAGAATAGTTCTCTCATTAAATTAGAAAAATTCAAAGGTCAATCTATTTCAACTGAAAAGACAGAATTTCAATTTGATGAAAATGGAGTAATTTATATCAAAAGTTTTAGAAGGGAACATAAAAAAAGAACTTTTGGAGAAAGTGCAACAATTAAAGCATTAGCTAAAACAGCAAATAAAAACACTTTAAAAGTTCAGTCCTATACGTTTTTACAAGATACTTTATACTTGATATTCTTGCCTATTATTTGCATTTCTGCTATTATTGCAGCTTCTTATAATCCTGATGGAAATGCAGAACTTGGTTTTATTCCTTTGGTAATGGGTATTGTATTTTTCATTCTTTCTAAGTTCGAACACAAAAGGAAGTTTAATCAAATGTGTAAAGAATTAGAAGAGATTTTAGCAGAAAAAGTAGTAACTAACACCAAGAAGACTACCCAAAAATAGGTATAGATTATTCTTGTGTATTCTCTACTGTTTTCCCTGCTATTATTAAAAAAAAACGGTTTTTCTGACTCTAAACCTATTCTCAATACAAAAGATGAAAACCTTGAAAGTGGAGGAAATATCCAAAAGAAAAATATATTGAATAATCCGACCACAATTCAATCTAAGAGTTTAGAAAAGAAGTAATTTGATACGCATCTATAAAGAGAAATTAAATAAACTAGAAGTTTTTCAAAATTAGATGCAATAAAACAAAGAACCTCCGTTATAAAGGTATAACTACAAAATACTTTATGAAATTATTTAATCAAAAATGAATTTCTATTTTGTAATTATTTTAATCTACAAAAAACAATTTAACTTTTATAGCAATGAAAAAATCAACAAAAACTCTTTTGTGGGCTGGACTTTCTGTGTCTTTATTTTCTTCTCTTTTTACAACTTCGTTTTCGAAGGCTCAAGAATATGGAGCTTATGCAAATGATGGCTACAATCATAACTCAGTTCGTCCTATTCATGAGTCTCATATTATGTATCAAAAAAGTCTTTGGCACAGAATTTCGTTAAAACAAAAACAAAACCGTCCGTTTTTTGCAACAGGAAATGAAATTACAGGAATTATTATTGATGCAGTAAAACTAGGAATTATACGTCCCTATCAAAATGATTCTCTTCAAACTCGTATGAGTCAAGAAGATTTTTTGAGTAATATTCAAATTCCTAGTGATGATATTCAATACGATGGAATAGAACAAGTAATTTTTGAGCAACAAAATGACGTTTGGAACAATGATGATATTTGGGCAACTGAAGAAGAGTCAGGAGTAGAATCACAAGAATTTTATGCAAATCAACTTTATACATTAGAAATAAAAACAGACGTATTTTTTGATAAAACTCGTAGCCGAATGATTAATGATATTCAGACAATTAGTATTATTATTCCTGCCGAAATGAATCCAGTGACAGGACTTGAAAAAACGATTGCGACATTCTCTTACAAAGAACTAGTCCAAAATCTTTTTAGAGATAATTCTTCGGCTATCTATTATAACGAGAGAAATAATCAAGCACATCGAAACTTAGAAGAAGCCTTTGATTTGATGCTTGCAAATGGAACACTTATAAAATATGCAAACGGAAAAGATGAGCATATTATGGATATGTATGATGACCAACATGAGGCACTTTTAGCTTCTCAAAATTATCAAGCAAATATGATAGAATATGAGAGTAATTTATGGGAAAATTAAATTATACGCATTATCAAAACAGGGTTAAAACCCTGTTTTATTAAAAAACAACCAATTATGAAAAAGCTATTTTTTAACACTCTATTACTTGTACTGGCTACAAGTAATTTTTGTTTGGCTCAAAACGCATTACGCCCAAATGAAAATAATATAGAAACAACAAAAACAGAAAAAATCATTCAAGATGAAATAAATCCTTTCTCGCTTCGTCCAATTCCAAAATCACATATTGCTTTCCAAAAATCAATTTGGTTGCAAGTTTCTTTTAATCAAAAAGCAAATTTACCTCTTTGGTATGCAGGTCATGAGCTTTCTAAATTTTTGATAGGAAATGCTTTGGAAGGAAAAATTACAGCTTATACAAATGATAAGTTAGAAACTATTTTATCAAAAAATGAGCTTTTAGAAAATTTGAAAATAGAAGAGAATTTTGAAAATGAAACAGCTAAGTTTGCATTCAATTCTGATAATTCTATTCAAAATGATTCAACACAAAAACTAATTGACTTTTCAGAGCTTTCTATTTTAGAAATTAAGGAAGATTATATTTTGGATATTCAGCACTCAAGAATGGTTCATGATGTGATTGCTTTTACACTTATTTTGCCACAAAACAAAAATAGATTTACACAAAAGGTAGTGTCATTTTCATATAAAGAAATTATTGAAAAATTATATCGTCCACTCAAAGAAGATTATGTAGTCATCGAAACAACAAAAAGTAACGGACATATTCCCAATTTAGAAACACTGATGGATTCTCGTTTTTTTCATGGCTATATTGTCAAGTATGACAATTTTAAAGATGATTCTTTTCAAGACCAATATGATACCCAAAGAGAAGCGATTATAAAATCTATGCAATACCACGAAAAATTGATTGAATTTGAGGCTTTTTTGTGGGATTATTAAGCTATTGTAAGTAAGTATTTATTGTTGTAGTTGTTCTTTAAGCCACTCATACGCCTTTTCTTCTTCTTTTACTACAATATATTCGTAAGGAGGTTTTTGAATAGCAAATATGCCTTGTAATAAAAATTTATGAACTGCCGAATCGGTAATGTGTGCTGTTCCTTTACAAAATTTAGAAACGTGAGTTTGATGTTCTTTAAACCAATTAGCCACCTGAACTCTGTATTTAGTTTTCAAATATCCTGTTTTGGACAAATTCAAAATTATGACATAAGGTTGATTTTGTAAAAATATTTTGGCTGCATATTTAATATATTCTTCAAATTCTTCCTCTGTAGGTTGTTTAGCTTCAAATTTTATATACACATAAGGAAAATTATCTGTATTAATAGAAAAATAATCATTCGAAAAATTGTAATCTTCGGTTTTAAATTCGTTCATAATATATTATTTTAGCTTAAAGGGGAATCAGAAATGAAGAGGGTGTTAATAAATAACAAAAAAGGTAGATAAAGTTTTAAGAATTTTTTTTTGTGGGTGGCTCAACAACGACATAGAATATTTCTAATCCTAAGTTGATCTTAATTATTTTTAATAAATAATTTGGAAAAATGACTTTAAAAATTGAATTTGTAAAGTAAAAATAAGTGTTCGTATACTAATTTTACTCAAAAAAAGTCAATAATGAATCATCACAATCAAGAATATTGGATTGAAAAATTAAATCTACAGTCTCATCCTGAAGGAGGTTTTTATGCAGAAAATTACCGTGCTGACGGAGTTATTCCTAAAAACTCTTTATCTGAACGTTTTACTGGAAGTTGTTCATACAGTACAGCTATATATTTTTTATTGACTGGTTCTACATTTTCAGCTTTTCATCGCATAGCTTCTGATGAGCTTTGGCATTTTTATGATGGAGACCCACTTTCTATTTTCTTTTTTGATGAGGTAGGAAATCTCCATGAAAAGGTATTAGGAATAGATATTGAAAAAAATCAATTTCCTCAAGTCATTATTCCTGCTGGTGTTTGGTTTGCTTCACGTTGTCAGAACCCAAATGGTTTTACTTTATCGGGCTGTACAGTTGCACCAGGATTTGATTTTGCTGACTTTGAGTTAGCATACGCAGATAAGTTATCTAATCAATATCCACAACACAAAGAATTGATTCAAGAACTGACACGTCAATAAAAGTAAAATAGAGTGATATGTTTGCTGTTTTTCTCATTAAATAATTGAGTAACATAACTGACCTAAAGTCATTTCCTTATTTCTCTAAATATCCTTTCATTCTATCAAAAAAATAGAGTTTAATGAAAACTTTATTCGCTCAAAAAAGCCTTTGACAAAATTAATTCATAAAATTTTAAAAAAAAGTCGATTTTTTTCGACTTTTCTCTAACATTATTCGTCGTGCATACGTTTATTTTACTAAATTTGTGATAATGGTATGCAAGCATACAAAAGGAGAGTAATTGACTTCTGTTCTGTATTTACAAACAAACTCACACACAGTTTGAAGAAAGATAAATTAGCAACAAAGAATTACGAAGACTGTATGCAGATTCATACTCAAAAAAATAATATACTATAAACTGTTTTAAAAATTCATTCTGTTCACTTAAATAGATAGAGGAGTTTTTACTACCCAAACAAAAAACATATATGTCAAACGTAGCAGAACAAGAAGCATTGAAAGAAGCCTTAAGAGGTGGTGAGTTTTTGATTAAAGAAACATCAGCAGAAGATATGTTTATTCCTGAGGAGTTTTCAGAAGAACAACAAATGATGGCGAAAGCCACTGATGATTTTGTTGATATGGAAATTACTCCTATTGCAGAGAAAATTGATAAGATGAATGATCCAAAACTTATGCCTTCACTTTTGGATAAAGCTGGAGAATTAGGTCTTTTAGGAATTGGTGTTCCAGAATCTTTGGGAGGACTTGGAATGGACTTTAATACAACAATGCTTATTGCCGATGTTGTAGGTTCAGCAGGTTCATTCTCAACAGCTTACGGAGCGCATACAGGAATTGGAACACTTCCAATTTTGTATTATGGTAATGAAGAACAGAAGAAAAAATATATTCCTAAACTTGCTAGTGGCGAGTGGAAAGCATCTTATTGTTTGACTGAGCCTGATGCAGGTTCGGATGCAAACTCTGGAAAAACTAAAGCTGTTTTGTCAGCAGATGGAAAATCATATTCTATTACAGGACAAAAAATGTGGATTACAAATGCAGGTTTTGCAGATGTAATGATTGTTTTTGCTCGTATCGAAGACGACAAAAACCTTTCTGCATTTATTGTTGAGAGTGCTTTTGGTGGAATTACAATGAACGAAGAAGAGCAAAAATTAGGTATCAAAGGTTCTTCTACTCGTCAAGTATTCTTTAATGACACAGTTGTTCCTGTTGAAAATATGCTTTCTGAGCGTGGCAACGGTTTCAAAATTGCTGTAAATATTTTGAATATTGGTCGTATCAAATTGGGTGCTGGTGTTCTTAATGGTTGTCGTCAAGTAATCCGTCATTCAGTTCGTTATTCTAATGAGCGCAAGCAATTTAATACTCCTATTTCTTCTTTTGGAGCTATTAAGTATAAATTAGCAGAAATGACAGCTCGTAATTATGCGACTGAATCATTATGTTATACAGCAGGTCAAGATATTGATGATCGTATTACCTACCTACGTAAATCAGGTATGGATGTAGCTGAATCTAAACTTAAAGGTGTAGAAGAATTTGCTATTGAATGTGCAATTGCTAAAGTTCATGGTTCTGAAACACTTGATTATGTAGTAGACGAAGGCGTTCAGATTTATGGAGGAATGGGCTTCTCAGAAGATGCTCCAATGGCTCGTGCATATCGTGATGCACGTATTGCACGTATCTATGAAGGTACAAATGAAATCAATCGTATGCTTTTGGTAGGTATGATTATGAAACGTGCTGCAAAAGGTGATTTAGATGTTTTTTCTCATGCAATGGCAGTAGGAAAAGAACTTCTTCAAATGCCAGCTCCTGCAAATATTGACCGTACTCAGCCTTTTGCATCAGAAAAAGAGCTTATCGCTCGCATGAAAAAAGCTGTTTTGATGGTAGCAGGAAAAGCTGCTCAAACATTTGGTGCAAAACTTAATGATGAGCAAATCTTGCTTATGGCAGTTGCTGATATGATTATTGAAGTATATGCAGCAGAGGCTGCTATTCTTCGTGCTGAGAAATTAGTTCGTCATCATGGAGAAAGCGTTGATGGAATTAAAGCAAAATTAGCGACTCTTTACCTTCAATTAGCAGTAAATAAATTAGAAGAAAAAGGACGTGAAGCAATCTCTTGCTTTGTAAAAGGTGATGAAATGCGTGTTCTTTTGATGGGCTTAAAACGTTTCACTAAGCACGAACCAATCAATCAGCGTGAACTTCGTCATGAAATTGCTGATTTTATGATTGAGAAAAATGATTATGCTTATAAACTTTGGTCATAATTTGATTAAAAATCAAAAATTATGAGTTGAAAGGTAGCTAATTACTATAAACTACATAAATTTGAAGTTCTATATTTTTGATAAATAAATTTAAAGCCTTATAAAGTTTCTTTTATAGAAATTTTATAAGGCTTTTTTAGGTTTTAAAAATAAAATTGTTGTTACTCCCCCACCATCACAAAAGCTTCCCAATAATACGGTTCAGAATATGTTGATTTGAGTTTTAGTTGAGCAATTTTGAAGGCTTCTCGTTTTGATTTTCCACTTAATAGATTATCATAAAAAGTAACCATCAAAAGCTGTGTAGCTTCATCGCTGACTTTCCAAAGCGACATAATAAGTGTTTTTGCTCCTGCTTGTCGAAATGCTCGTTGAAGTCCATAAACACCTTCTCCATTATGAATATCTCCTAGACCTGTTTCACAAGCTGATAAAACGACTAATTCAGTTTCATCAAGATTGAGGTTCATGGCTTCTTCGGCTGATAGAATTCCATCTTCTTGTCCTGTTTGTGGATTTTGGCAACCTGCAAGTAAAAGACCACTTCTAAGAAATGGATTTTCTAATAAATTTCTATCTTCTGCTTCTTGCATTGTGGTTACTTTGCTCTTTGGAATTTCATTGATGAAAAAACCATGTGTTGCAAAGTGTAAAATAGTAGGATTTTGGAGGTCTTTTATATTTTCTTCTGTGGCTTCTTTGTTTTGTAGTAATATTGTTTTTACATTCTTTTTATAAAATAAATCATTGATTTCATTGGTTTCTACTTTTGTACCTTCTAATACTGGAACAACCGTTTGCTGTCCCACAACACGTTGTAAACCATTCAGACTTCTGTCTTCACCATTTACTTTTAGAGTGTCTTTGCCATTCAGATTATAAGAAGGATAACCCAATAAATAAGTTTTGTAGTCTGCAAAATTTTTGCTCAAATCTGTACTTTGTTCTCCTTTTTCTTTGCGCTCTATCAAATCTCTACTGCTAGTAATGAGTTGAATACTTTGTTCTTCTAACAGATATTTGTCTGTTTTGGGGTTTAAAAGTGTATTTATATTCACTTTGTGATAGACACCATCAGGCGAAAAATAGATTTTTGAGTATCCTTCTTCTGATAGACTATCTAATTTATCTTGAATTGGTTTCCAATATTGATTGTATGATTCCTTATTTTCTAATTGAAAATCAATATTGTTTTGATAAAAAAATAAAGCTCCGTTTTCTAGTTCTTGTCCATTCTCCAAAACTAGAAGTTCTGGATTTTCTTGTGTTTCTTTTGTCACAATAAGTGCCACGTATACTGTATCTATTTCGTTTCCTTCCCTATCGTATTTTATCAAATGAAGCATTTCGATGGCAGCTTCTTTATCAGTAATACTTTCTCTGACTTGTTGCCATTTGTATTCTTTTTTTGTGGTATTTTGTTTAAATGAAGCCGATTTTTTGGAAATTTCTCGTTCTAGTTCGTTGATATCAAAAGCTATTTTTTGCATATCTACACTATTGTCTCGCTCTTCTATTGGAGTTTGTAGAAGACTGATATAATTTTCTTTTTTCTTTTTCCAATTTTCATATTGTTTGATGAGTTGTTGGTCATTACTATTCAAAATCTGCTTTTTCATTTTTTGAGTAGAAGAAAATATAATTCCTTTTGTAAAGAGTATTTCATCGAAAAGTTGCCCACTCATTTTTTTATTTTGAGGATAATAAGAGACTGCATAATCTGTAAAGTCCTCAAATACAAACACTATATCGTTATAATATAAGTTTTTCTCTTCTTCTGAAAGTGTGGGAAATAACATGTTAATTTGTTTTTTCTTGTTTCTTATTGCTTCTTTATAAAAACTATCAGCTGTTTGATAGTATTGTTGAACCTTGTAAAGGTTTGCTAAATTGAAACAAGAAAGGGCATAATCTGGATGATCTTTTCCAAGAGCTTGTTGATAGATAGAAAGAGCTTGTTTATGAAATTTTTCAGCTTTTTTGTATTTGCCTTGCATTGTATATAAGTCAGCTATATTATTTATATCATCAGCAAATATAGGGTCATTTTTGCTGAAAATTTTTTTATCTATTTTGATAGCTTTTTTATAATAAAGTTCTGCTTTTTCATACATTTTTTGGTCTGAATATAAATTACCTAAGTTATTGCAAATAGAAGAATATCCTTCATCTTGCTGTCCAAACTTTTTTTCATAAATTTCCATTGCCTTAAAATATAATTCTTCAGATTTCTCAAATTCTCCTTGGTCTGAGTAAAGATTTGCCAAATCTTCAGATATTATGCCATACCACAAATCATTTTTACCTAATTTCTTCTCAATAAGCGATTGTAACTCTAGGTAAATGGGTTCTGATTTTTTGTATAAAGATTGTTCGTAATATATGTCTGCAAGTCCTCTTAAAACACGAAAATAAAATTCATTCTCTTTTTCTCCTAACTGTTCATAAATCGTTCTTGTTTCCGTAAAAAGGTTTTCAGCTTTGACATAATTTGCATTTACTAAGTAAAAATTGGCTAAATAATAACAAGAACGAGCATAATTGTAGTGATTTGTTCCAACTACATTTTTATTGATGTTTTTAGCTTCTTCTAAAATTGATTTAGCCTCTGGGTAGCGTAACTCTTCCATATATAAGTATGCTAAATGGATTTGAACATTAGAATAGAGTGTATCTTGTTTACCAAATTCATTTTCAATCTTTAAAAGTGAGGCTTGAAAATATTTTTCAGCTTTTTTATAGTTTTCATCTTCTAATAAATCTAAACCAATACTATCTAATTCTTGATAACTTAGTTTATCTAAATTTTGTCCATAAGAAAAACAAATAAAAGACGAAAAAATAATAGTGAATAAAGTAAATTTCATAATAGTGAATATTAGTAGTGTATAGCGTAAAGTGATTTTAAGAACTACAATAAGACAAATTATTATACAAATCACAAAAACTAATAAATATACAGTTATAGATTTATGTGATAATTAGTCTTTTTACTTTTCTCTAACAACGAACACATAGTATAAAAGCTAAATTAGGAATACATTTTTTTACTGTGTAATTTTGTATTGTCAAAAGTATTTACGAAATTTGCAACTCACTCATTTACAGATAGATATGTTTTTTAAGCATTTAAAATAAATTCTGTTTTTTTTAATAATTATCAAAACAAAAACTATCCACAACTGATTGATAAACAAGAATATAAACTTAGGCTAATAAGCTGAGTTAAATTATAATTTTTAAAATAAACTAGTTAAAACCAAATGGTCGAAACAACAAAAGCCACTCGTTATAAAGTAAAAGACATCACTCTTGCAGAATGGGGTCGTCGTGAAATGCAATTAGCAGAAGCAGAAATGCCTGGACTTATGGCTCTTCGTGAAGAGTACGGAGATTCTCAGCCACTTAAAGGCGCACGCATTGCTGGTTGTCTTCACATGACAATCCAAACTGCTGTCTTGATAGAAACGCTTACTGCACTTGGTGCAGAAGTTACGTGGTCTTCTTGTAATATCTTTTCAACACAAGATCAAGCTGCTGCTGCTATCGCTGCAACAGGTGTTCCTGTGTTTGCTTGGAAAGGTATGAATGAGGAAGAATTTGACTGGTGTATCGAACAAACTCTTTTCTTTGGAGAAGGCGAAAATCGTAAGCCATTAAACATGATTCTTGACGACGGTGGCGACCTTACTAACATGGTTTTGGATCGTTATCCTGAATTAGTTGCTGGTATTGGTGGTATCTCTGAAGAAACTACAACTGGTGTTCACCGTTTGTATGAGCGTATGCGTAAAGGAACTTTGCCATTGCCTTGTATCAACGTAAATGACTCAGTTACAAAATCTAAATTTGATAACAAATATGGTTGTCGTGAGTCTTGTGTAGATGCGATTCGTCGTGCTACTGACGTTATGATGGCTGGTAAAGTAGCTGTTGTAGGTGGTTATGGCGATGTAGGAAAAGGTTCTGCTGCTTCTCTTCGTGGTGCTGGTGCAAGAGTTATCGTTACTGAAGTTGATCCAATTTGTGCGCTTCAAGCTGCAATGGACGGTTTTGAAGTTAAGAAAATGATAAATGCTGTTAAAGAAGCTGATATTATCGTTACTGCAACAGGTAATAAAGACATCTTGACTAGCGAGCATTTCTTAAACATGAAAGATAAAGCTATCGTTTGTAATATCGGACACTTCGACAACGAAATCGATATGGCATGGCTTAACGGAACTTACGGAAAATCTAAAGTAGAAATCAAACCTCAAGTGGATTTGTATACTTTAGAAAATGACAAGCAAGTTCTTGTTTTGGCAGAAGGACGTTTGGTAAACTTAGGTTGTGCAACAGGACACCCTTCTTTTGTAATGTCTAGCTCATTCACAAACCAAGTATTGGCTCAATTAGAATTATATACTAATCGTGATGCTTATAAAAATGAAGTTTATACACTTCCTATGCACTTAGACGAAAAAGTTGCTCGTTTGCACCTTTCTAAATTAAGCATTGAATTAGAAGAACTTTCTCAAGAGCAAGCTGAATATATTGGCGTAACTCCAGAAGGTCCTTATAAGCCAACATATTACCGTTATTAATAGTAATAAATTTTTAGTGATTAATTAGTAATGGCTGAAAATTTTTACTTATATAAAAGCCACTAGCATTCATTTGTTAGTGGTTTTTTTGTTTTACCTTTTCCATTCTCGTTGTGCTTCTTTACTCAAAAGAAACATAGCTAATCCCCAACCCAAGGACGTAACACTCAATACTAATAGAAATATAAAACCAAGTATATACATTTTGTCTTTTTCACCATTAAAAGGCTTATTAAATATTAAAAACATAAATAAGCCTATTAAACCAATACCCATTAATATACCTAATATGGCAGAAACCCAACTGCCTATTTTTGGAAATAACCAAAGCACTACACAAAGAACTAGAAATGTACTAGGAATGGCAATTGTCCAAGTAGGTGCGCCAGCAGACATTAGTAAAGGAAATAACAAAATGGCAAGTATAAAAGAAGTAAGAGAAACAATACGATTAGGTTTCCAAAAGGTAGTAGTAGTATCTTCTTCTTTATCAACTAAAAAATCGGCATCTAAATAGTCATTATATTCAGCGTACTCAATTTTATTTTCTTGAAATTGACTGATTTTTGAGAAAGCTAACAGAAATAAAAAAACAGCAGGAGTGACAGTTGGAGTTAATGCAATGACAAATTCTCTTGAAGTAGAGGATATAAAAAGAATAGCGATATATTCTATCAAGAAAAAAAAAGAGAGAAGGTAAGAAATGTTCTTAGAAGTTTTTGATGAGGTAGTTAGCCAGCTCAATGCTCCAAAAAATGAAAATAAACTAATAACTCCAAGCAAAATCACAAAAAAAGACTCTTTTTTTCTAATCAATGAATACAAAGACCACTTTGCTTCATTTGATAGATATAATACAAAAATACTCAAACAAAATACCCCTATTGTAAAATGAATAAGTGAAATGGAATGTTGAATAGGTTTGTTAGCTATCATAATTACAGAAAATTATATAAAAAAAGCATTTCATTCTAAATATAAGAATAAAATGCCTGTTTACTTTTTATTATTGTCTAAAAAAGAGATTTTTATTTCTTTTTAGAAACTAGCCATTCTTTTGCTACTGCTCTTTCTTCAAAATAAGCAATTCTAAATTTATTATTAATTGCCATAAGTGATTTAAGTAATACTTGTGCTGCAATGCGTTGAAAGGTTGTACTTGATTTTATTACTGCAACTTCAAAGTTTGTTCCTAGTTGTTTTTGAAGCATCGGCATAAATTTTAAGACTAACCAAGCTCTTGATTTGGAAGAAACATTTCCTACATTTTCTTGATTAAATAAAACTTTATTATAACCTTGTGTTTTTTCTGGGTCTAAAAGAAGCATAAAAACTTCTTTATATTCTTCTTCATTTATATCGCCCTCCATCTTAATAAGTATATACTCCTCTTTGTTATTAACAAAAGAAGTAATGGATTTGTCAGGGCTTTCGTAAAAAGGCATCATAACGGTATGACTTGTAAGTAATGGCTATTTGTGAGTATATTATAATTTACAAAAGAACAAAATTTATTCTCGTTTAGCAAAAATACTACTTTTATGAAATTTTTAACTAAAATTAAATTAAAAAATACTCTTACAAAGTGCTATTTAATTTTGGATAATTAATTTTTGAGTAATAATTCCTTTTTGAGTTTGAATTCTGACTAAATACATTCCGTTTGAAGGGCGTTTTAATTGAATATCAAAGTTAGAAATAAAGGTGTTTGGGACATTTTTTTGATACACTATTTGACCAATAGAATTATAAATTTCAATTGATTGTACTCTCAAATTCTGTGTTTCCAAACTAAAACTTCCCTGATTTGGGTTAGGATATAGATTTACTAAATCACTCACATTTTCATCATCATTGCTTAGAACTCCATCAAGAGATAAAACTACAGATATTGCATTCGAATAATTCTCTCCACGACTAGCAGCATACGAAAGCCAATCACCATTGGCTTTTCTTTCCCACCCTTTTCCTTCTTGTTTCTTTTCTGTAAAAATAGTGAATCTATTTAGACTTTCATATTCCAATTCTACACTAATAAAAAACTGTGAAGGAACACTTTGTGGCTCATCAAAAACGACTCTTGTAAACTGTCTTCTTCTAAAAATATCTCTATCTATAAGTGAATAAAGCACTTTTTGGCGATACAATTCTTCGTTTGGTTTTCCATCGCTATCTACTGACCACATCACAACATCAAAAGTTGTATTGAGGTTTCTTATAGCTGCATCTGCGAAAAAAATATCGACAGCATATAGTTTACTAACAGAGCCAAAATCACTAAAATATTCAGCTTTACTTATGGTGCTTTTTTCATCGTGTCCTGCCAGTGGTTTATTATTTATTACTTCTGCTTTTAAATTTTTAGAGGTAATATTGCTTACTTTTTTTCCTTTAATAACCTCAATAATATCAGTTTTTTTACTCTCTCTTGTGCCTAAAGGATTAGAAGATTGAAGAGTAACGTCATAAATTCCTTCTTGAGTAAATGAAATTTGGGGAGAAAGTCCACTTGCCTGCAATGTTGTATTTCCTTCGATTGTCCAATTAAAATCTATTCCAAAATCTGTTTGTGAAAAAAAATGAGCTTTTTCAGAAAGTAAAACCAAAGGGTAATTAATATCAAAATCAACAACTGGAGGCTGTAAATTATTAGTTTGACGAATACGCAAATTATCCAAATACAGATTATTATTATTTGCTCCTATATTTCTGAATTTCACTTGCATAAAACGAGAACCTTCTTCTGCTTCTATATAGAATGTATATGAATTCCATTGAGCTGGTAATGGATTAAAGGCTGCTGTTTGATTAATTGCTGTTTGCAGCTCTTCTCCCCCTTTTTTCCAAACGGTCAAAAATTTATTTCCTGCATCAGTAGTATAAGAAATCTCTAAAGAATCTGAAATTTTGTTTTTATCAAAACCATACGCAACATCAAAACGCACTTCAATAACACGGCTACTTGGCACTTTAATAAATGGAGATATAAAAGTGAGTTCTGCTTCACAAGAACGGTTGGTTTTATTACCAGCATAGATAGAAAATTCACTTGAGCCATAAGAACCATCTGCAAAAAGTCTCCAATTTGTTATATCTGTTCGTTCAAAGCTCCAACCTTCTTTTGTAAGACTTCTGTCTTCAAAATCTAATAGTGTTTCATCTAAAGCTGTTAGATTATCATCTATTACTTCAATCTGTACAGTTCTTGTTTTATCTGCAACATCACCCCCAATAACTTTTAAGGTAGCTGTAAAACTACCTATTTGTGAATAAGTAACAGAAGGATTTTTTTCAGTAGATGTAGCAGGATTTCCTCCTTCAAAAGTCCATTCATAACCTTGAATTTGAGCATTTCCAGTAGCTATGGATTGATTATTAAATTTGATTTTTCCGTTTTTAATTACTCTTGTTTTTGAAGGTTCAAAAATAGAAAAGACACTTTTACCTAGAGGATCTGCAACAGAAGAGTTTAAAAGTTCTTTTCTGCGAGGCGAAATTTCCAAAACAGCCTGCATGCGCTCTACTTGGTCAGCTGTAAAAAGTGTCATACATCTATCGTCAGTGTATTCCATAAAGTTTTGTGTCATTACTATTTTGCCTGCTTCACAAGAAGGTTCATTTAGATTACAACCTCTTTGTTTTTTTGAAGTATTGGGCGTGTCATCACAAAAATCATCTGTTGCACAACTCAATGGAATTTCTTCTCCCCACGTATGCAAAAGACCAAAAAAATGACCTATTTCGTGAGTGGCAGTTCGTCCTAAGTTAAATGGACTACCTTCAATGAGTTGAGGAATGTTAGGCGTTTTTTCTATTGAGCCAAAGTTTATATATCTAACAACTATTCCATCTGTATTTGCTTCTCCTTCATCTTCTTTTATACCACCCAAACCAGATAAATTAGGAAATTGTGCATAACCAAGTTCATCATATTTTGTTACCCAAATATTAAAATATTGATTTGGATCCCAAACTGTATTAGGTTTTGCCAAAGCATTAAATGTAAAGTCATTCCAACTTGTAAGGCAACCTTTTGCACGAGTAATTCCAACCTCCTTTAGAGGTCTTCCTTCTGGATCAACCGTTGCAGGTACAAACTCAATACTTGGGTTAGCAGCTACACTTTTAAAAATATCTAGCGTTTCGTCTTTATCAGAATTTCTAAAGTTAAAATCTTCATTTAATACTTCTATTTGTCCATAAATTTGTGCAGCCGAAATATTTGCTCCTTCTCCTATTGGTTCTCCATTGTGGATTACATGAATAATAATAGGAATTCTATAGGTAGACTCTGTTCTTTCTACTTTATGCAGTAAAGGGTTATTTTTTTGAGCTTCTTTTTTCTGATTGATATATTTTTTTAGCTTATTTTCAAAGGCTTCACTTCCACCTGATTTATCTTTATTTTGTAGATACTGCTCTGTTTCGAAAGTTTGGCAAGTTCGCTGTGAAAATGCTTCAGAGCAAGAAAATAGAAATAAACTATTTATTAAAATAAAACAAAGTAAGAATATTGATAAGAAATTGGTTTTCATCATAGCTATATTTAGAAATATCAAAATTAGAACAGAAATAATAGAGTGAAATAGGTAGTAAAAGTACAAAAAATAAGCAAAAATAGTATGTTTCTTTATGTATTTATTATGAGGACTCGACTAAGTAAGATTTGGTTGCATTTAAGAATTAAAAAAATAACCTAAATCAAACAGTCAGTTTTACTCTGTTCCTAACATTTGGCGCATCACTCGTTTTTCTAAACTAAGAAGCGAAGTGTCATTTGGGGCAAGAAGAAGAGCATTAATTATTTTTTCATAAGCCTGTTTATCTTTGTTATTGTCCAATAAATATACAGTTTCTTGTTTCATTTTATTTACTTCTAGTTTTACATACTCATCTAAAACTTCTAAATGTGTTTTGACTAAAGCAGAGTTGTAACCAATCGAATCAGCTTGTTTGTAGTAGTTGTATGCACGTAAAAATTGTTTTTTCTTAAAGGCGTTTTCGCCATCTTCTACCAATTTGAAGAAAGTTTCTTTCTTTGGCATAATAGTTTCTATTTCTTTTATTTCTTGATTTACTTTTATAGTCTGACTTGAATCTGCAAAATCTAAAGCAATCTCATAGTTTTTTATTGCGTCCTCATACTTAGTAGAAGATTTTTGGTAGTTGGCTGTTTGAAAATAATTTTGAAATTTTAATGCTTTTTCTTTCTCGTTGGTTCGTATCAAAGAATCTTGGGCTATTTCTAACGCTCTTAATTGAGATTTATTTTTCATATTTAATGAGTGTACCCAAAGTCCTAAGCCACAAGCACCTAAAAGTGCAATTACGGAAAGAGTAAGTAAAACACGCAATCTCAAAATTGTTTTTTCTTGTTTTCTTTTTTGTAATGCAACCGACCTTATACTCTCTAAAATAAATTCTTTTTGAATAGGAGTCGAAGTCGGGATTTTATTATGTTTTTTGCACTCCTCTAACCAATTTTCAGCAATAGCAAGTTCGTTTCCTATTAAAAGAAAAGCATAATTTTTTTCATTTTTATTCCATTCTAAGGCTTTTTGTTGGTATTTTGAATGCTTTTGTGTGTGTTCTCGGTCTGTGTTTAGTGTTCGTAGCAGTTCTCTAAATTGCTGTCCATTATCAGTATTGATGTCGTTTTGTAATCCATTTTTAGAAAAATCTATCCATTGAATATGGCTAGGAAAATAACTAGGTATTTCTTTCACAGCTTGAAAGCGAACTAAAATAATCCGTTTTCCCATTGATAAAGCATGAAGGACTTCATCTTTACAATAAGGAGAAGAAATGGAAGCAGGAGAAAGAATAAATAAGAAATTATCTGAAGTTTCGATGCCATTTTTTATTTCTAAGCCAAAATCTGAACCAGCAGGAATACATTCTTGATCAAACCACGTTGTTCTGCCATTGAGTTGAAGTTCTTCGTTGAGCCAACGAGCAAAATCGCCATCTGTACGAGAATATGAAATAAAAACTTCACTACTAAGTGTTCCTATTTTGGTAATACTTTCTTCAATGAATTTTTCGTGTAAGTCAGTAGGTGTATTTAATTTTGTATTTGTGGTATTGTTTCCTTGCAATTTACCTTGATTAAGCCACGTTTGAGCCTTTTCTAAATTATGTCCACGCAATAAAATGGCATCGTTTTGATGTTGTTCTTCCCATTTTAAAGCCTGTGCAAGATAGCGTTTATGATTTCTGTAATAGTCATAATTGTCCTCAACAATACAGATAAGCTCATTCAAATCTTTTTCAAAGTCTAAATTATCTGTAAAATTATCTTCTGTTCGGTTATCTGTCAAGTCAATGTAAGAGGAAGAAAGCAAACGCAATTGCTCTGGTAATTGGTCTATATTGACTTCTTTTGCCAACACAACAATAATTCTTTTATGAAAAGTAATTGCAAAACGGAGTTCTCTCAAACACTCTGAATTTTGAACAGCAGCAGGCGAAAGCACAAAAACAAAATTATCAGCGTGAGCAATTTGTTCTTTTATTTCTTCTGTATAAGTAGAAGTATCAAATCCTTTTTGCGTTTCTCTATGTATCGAATTATTAGGCAAAACAACTGTAATTCCCGCTTTTATTAATCCTTTTCTGATTTTTTCAGTTTGTTTTTTTTCTTGCGCTGAAAAACATAAGAAAATCTCTGACATCAAATTATCAGCATTTTTCTTTGATTCAGTAATAAATTCGCTATGTAAAACGGAAGGCAAACAAGGAGGCTGTTTGGGAGCAATAAAATCTTGAGTAAGCCAACTTTGTGCTTCTTGACGTTCTTTTCCTACTAGCAAGAGGTTGGTTTGTCTTCTATGATTTGACCATAAGAGAGCTTTTTGAAGTAATTCTGTATGGAGATAAACGTATTCTTTTTGAGTTTCAATAACTTTTAAAATACTTTCAAAACCATCTTCAAAATGATCAATATCTTTTCCAAAAACAGGAAGTGGATTTTCTTTTATAAATTCTATTTCTTCATGTTTTCGCCAACTGTTTTCATAAGTCAGTTGCCAGTTGTAAAGCTGATTAATAGCATCTTCTGAAAGTTGCTGACGAGCATGAACCCAATCAGTTTTGCCCAAAAGTTCATGCGAACGATTCAGAACATCTTTTTTAGAAAAAATAGGCAAGACATTCATTCCATTCGCCTCATAAAATTGAACCAAAACACTACGTTCTTCATAAGATAAAGGTGCATCTTTTGTATCAAAAATAACATTTTGATCAATAGGAATTATTCGTTTGCCTAACTTTCTAGCATATTCTAATTCTATCAAACAGTATGCAGAAGTAAGACAACGAGGAGCAAGAATAAGTATAAAATTATGAGCTGACTCAATTCCATGAGAAATACGTTTGGAATAGTCATCGCCATCAGGAATATTGACTTTATCGAACCAAACTTCATAGCCTTTTAGCTTCAAAGATTGATACAACCTTCCGACAAAGCCCAAACTTTCTTTTCTTCCATACGAAATAAAAGCATCTTTTGTCATAAAAATAACATAATCTGAAATGATAAATTGAATTAGAGTGTAGCTAAAATACTAATTTTTATCTAGATTATTTTCTCTGCATTTTTAATTCTACAAGTTTGGTATATTTTACTACAGGATAAAAGGCAGAAAAGAGTGACCATATAAATCCTGCAAATCCGTTTAAGAAACAACCTCTAATAATATAAAATTGGATAAATGTAATAGGCAAACGAACTATTATCATAAATTTAGATTTACTTTTTCCATTCTCAATATATTCTTCAGATGCCAAAGTAGTATAACGATTAAATTTATTGAAGTAATCATGTATATTTCTATAACTATAATGCAACATCTCATTTTTGAAATTGCTTATTTTTCCTTCTACTCTTATTGTTTCGTGTACTTTATCTAAAGTAACGCCTCCTTTATTTTTATTAAATAGTCTAAGACAAGGTGTTTTTGTTTCCGAACTAATTCTTTTATCTAAAAAAATTAAGGTGCGTGGTAAGTTAAATGCACTCTCTTGTATAGTTTCTTGACTTAATACTTCTTGTATTTCATCTTGTAATTTTTTTGAAAGAACTTCATCAGCATCCATAGAAAGAATCCAATCATTTTTTGCTTGTGAAAAGGCAAAATCTTTTTGAGTACCAAAACCATCAAACTCTCTTATTAAAATTTTACAATTATATTTAGCATAAATTTCTTGACTTTTATCAGTGCTGCCAGAATCCACCACTACGATTTCATCACACCAAGTGAGAGCTTTTAGAGTTTCTTCAATTATATTTGCTTCATTGTAGGCAATCAAAACAGCACTTACTTTATGACTCATAAGAAAAAGTATTCAAAATTTTTAGGAAATTTATCCTTTTTGAAGTTGTTGAAATAATAAATAAACCTTATTCTGTAATGGAGATAAGGAAAAAGCTAAAGTACAAATTTTTATCTAATCTAAATCAACTTTTTTATCTTCATTCAGGGCTTTCTTATAAAAAAAGAACACTGCCATTGTTGGTGTTTTAGCGACAGCGACACCAACAAACAATAAGAAGAAATTTCTAAATTCTAATCTACCCACTTAAAAAAACGTTCCCAACGAACCCTTGCCCAATCTTTTATTCCATCTGCTGGTGTTTGAGAGTGATAAATAACTAAAGGCGTTCCGATAAGATGATCCTCAGGCACAAGTCCCCACATGCGGGAGTCAGAAGAATTATGACGATTATCTCCTAATACAAAGTAATAATTTTGTTTGAAAATATAATTTTCAACAATTTTTCCATCAATCATTAATTTATTATTAATTACTTCTACTTTTTTATTGTATTCGTAGTTTTTGATAATATTCTCGTATAAAAGTAGTGTTCCTTCATGCATAGCAATGGTATCTCCTTTTTTAGGGATATAATACGAACCAAAATAATCTCTATTCCACCCTAATTTTTTACTATTTTCAGTCATTGAGTTATCAGAAATATCATTTTGTTCGAAAAATTTAGGTGTAATTTCTTCAATTCTCAAATCTTGTCGTAACTGATTGGCTTGTTTTGGAGTGGTATAAAGTAAATAGGTTTTTGTTTGAGGTGTATCCTTAATTACGTCTTCTACTTTTTTATTTCTTCCCTTTTTTTTCTTGCTTTTCTTGATGTTTTTTATGCGTTTTACTTCTTTACTTTCTGTTTCGATTTCTTTCCATGTCTGTACATCGGTATGATGAAACATAGTTTCAGGCTTCTCACTTGTCTTGACGATATAACTAAGCTGCATATCGGAAGCATTGGGCTGCCATTCTCCATTCCTAAAAATATCTTGACGCATAATCTGAATTCTATCTCCTGCGACACCCACACAGCGTTTGATATAACATGTTTTGTCTTCTATATTTTCAGCACTATCCAACGGATAGTAAAAAATAATTACTTCATTTGCTTCTACTTCTCTTAGTTTGGGTAATCTATCAGGTAGAAAACTAAAAACATCAATATCAAAACTTGCCTTTTTGGTAGCTGAATTCTGTTTTTTATGAGGAATCATTGCTCCAAAAGGAAGTTTGTTACAAACAATTTTGTCTCCTCGTAAAAGTGAACCCTCCATAGAGGAAGTAGGAATAATAAAATATTCTAAGGCAATTTGTTTTAATGCAAATAAAGAAATACAGATAAAGAAAAGAAAATAAAGGCGAAACCACCATTTTTTGGATTTTAACTTAATTCTATCAATTCTTTTAATTTTCATGGTAATTTTATAATTATAATAAGTAAGCAGCTATAATAATCTTTTTATTAAGACAGGATTTTTATTTTATCAATATGTGTATCAACTTTAAGAGTAGTATAGGGAAGGAATTCTATAATTACTACTTATTTTAAAGAAGTGATACTTACTTTAAGCAGTTGCACAAAACACGCCATAAATTCTATTAAAATTGATTAAAATTGATTTTTATTAAGTTTTTATAGAATATATTAATATTTACCAAAATAATAGATTGTTTTGTGTTATTTATACGAAATTTTATTCTGCGTGGTTGTTGTCTTGAAAAAGGATTTTTTGAGAATTATTTTATTTTTAGTATCTTAAACTAGGTTAAATTCCTATCAAAAAAAATAACACCAAATTTACTTTCAAAACCTCTTCAAAAATGTCTAAATCTAAAATTTTCTTTATTGTTCTTTCTGTCCTTCTTCTGATTGCAGGAAGCATTTATGGCTACGAATATTTTACTAACAAAAGTATCATTGAAAAAGCAGATGTTTTGTATAAGGAAGGAAAGTTTGAGAAGGCTTTGGCTATTTATCAAACTACTAAAGAAGGTTTTTTTGATACACACAATTACGAAGCATGGGCAAGTAAATCAGATATAGAACGTATAAAAAAAGAAGCTATTCCGACTTTAGAACGAGCTAAAAAAGCAATCAAAAGTGACAATATAGATTCTTTATTAATTTCTTTTAAAAATCTAAAAAGTATAGATGGAAGATATGGATTTTATAGAATTACTCCTGTGTCTTTAGAAACAGAAATTGCTAAAAGCAAAATAATAGTAAAAGAGAAAATAAGTTCCATAGCTCAAAAATTAGAAAACCAAGATCCATCTGAAGCTATAAAATTATATTCAGTTTTTGATTATAAAGATGAAGGTTACAAAGGCTATCAAACCAAAATAAGCTCTCTTTACAAACCAGCTTCTCTACAAAAATATAATGAAAAAGAGTATTCAGAAGCACTTACATTATACAATAAAATGGATATTGCAGAAAAAGAAAGATATAAAAATGAGCTTAAAGAACCTATAAATCACAGCCGATTAGAAGCTGCTAAAAAACATGAAAAATTTGCTCTGCTTACTTATATGAATGGAGAAATGCAAAATGTAGAAAGAGTTACCAAACTTCTTTTGGAAGTAGATTCTACAAGTACGTATGCACCAGCAGCCAAAACAGAACTTGAAAATCTCAATCAAGAAGTAGCTTACAACATGGGAACTGAAGAGTATAAAGCAGGAAATCTTGATGAATCTTTACACTTTTTTGCTCAAATTCCTCCACAATCTCCTCATTACGATGATTCAAATAAAAAAATAACAGAAATTTCTCAAAAATTAGAGAAAGAACATAAAGACTCTTATTTAGTCAAAAAAAGAACAGAAGCCTATACAGAGGTTAAAAAACAACTTTCTCCTTATTTGAATAATAAATCAACTTATTCAGTTATTTTGTCTGATTCAGAAGAAACTAATAAAAAATTTAAATATACTATTGTCTATCAAAATGGAACTGCGCCTACTACAAAAACAACTGACTTTTTGAAGGTAACTGATAGTACCTATAATTTCTTTTTAGATGATGTAGGAATGGAAATTTTGTCTAATAAAGGACAACAAATTACTCAAGCAGGTTACAGTAATTATGTGGGAAATTCTCAATATGGAACATGGAAACAAAATGATGAAGGTTCTTTTTGGGAGTTTTATGGTAAATATGCACTTTTGAGTACACTTTTCAATTCAAATCGTATTTATAGAGATGACTATTCTACCTATAATCGTTATTACCGAACTTCTAACCGTCCTTATTATGGAAGCGTTTATGTTCCTTTGAAATCGGCAGTCAGACAAACACCTCGTTTTCAACAAACGGTAAATAATCGTTCTCAAAAAAGCTGGTTTTATGCCAAAAGCGTTCCTTCTCGTTCTTCTACTAAAAGTACAGCCAGTACAAGTAGTAAAAGTTGGTATTATGGAAAACAACCTATGAAACGCAGTAGTTATACAAGTACCTCAACGGCTTCAAATCGTAGTACATATGGACGCTCTACCTCAACGGCTAGTCGTTCAAGTAAAGGATATTCTTCTAGCTCATCATCTTCAAGAAGCTCTTCAAGTTCTAGTAGTGGTTATCGTTCTTCTAGTAGCCGAAGTTCTTCTAGTAGTTCATCATCACGAACTAGCCGTTCTAGTTCGTCTTCATCTCGTTCTCGTTCTTCTTCTAGGGGGGGAAAGTAGAGAAACGAATTTTTATTTTTTAGCTTCTCAAAAACATAAGTAAAAAGTTTAGCGTTTATATTCCTAAACCCTAAGGGTTTTGAATTTTTTTTCATTCACTAAACATTCTATCAAAATTATTCAGAAAATTATGACAAAATTAAAATCATTTTTTAGCCTACCTTTTTTATTCAGTCTTTTACTCTTTCTAGGTTCTTGTGATAAAGATGGAGGCATTAACTTTTTTTCTATCAATGAAGACCTCAAAATTGGTCAGCAAGTAGCAGCCGAAATAGAAGGGGATTCTTCTGTGATTGTTTTAAACGAACAAGACTATGATACAGCTTATGCATATATAAGAAGACTTACTGAAAAAGTGTTGGCTTCAAATGATATTCGTTATCGTACAGAATTTCCTTGGCAAGTCAAAATTATTCAAGATGATGAAACACTAAATGCTTTTTGCGCCCCTGGTGGATATATTTATGTATATACAGGACTTATAAAATATTTAGATACAGAAGATCAGCTTGCTGGTGTGATGGGACACGAAATAGCTCATGCAGACAAACGCCACGTAACCGACCAAATGACAAAGCAATATGGGTATGAAACTCTTTTTGCTATTTTCTTTGGAGAAGATCAAGGACAACTTGCTGGAATTGCAAAAGGTTTGCTTAGTCTTAAATATGGCAGAGATGCAGAACGTGAAGCAGATGATTTTTCGGTAAAATATCTTTGTGATACAGAATATCAGTCTAATGGAGCAGCAGGATTTTTCCAGAAAATAATTAATGAAGGACAAAGCAGTTCGCCACCAGAGTTTTTGAGTACACACCCAAATCCAGACAACAGAGTAGAAGCGATAAATAATAAAGCTAGAGAAGAGGGATGTAGCATACAACCAAGTGGAAACAATTATTCAGCATTTAAGGCATCACTTCCTCAATAGTCAATTACGAATTAAAAATTACGTACAAAAATCATCAAAAGTCCTTATTACTTTATTGTAGTAAGGATTTTTGATAGGAATAAACTGAAAAAAGAATTTATATTTAGTTTTACCAACTTTCAGTTATAGTCTTTTTTCCTCAAACACAGGTAACAAAAAAACATAAACCCAAATCCAAGGTGAAAAATAATGTCCTACACCAAGAAAAAAAAATGTTCCTATGTGAAAGCAAACTCCTATAAAAATAAAAGTAAGTCTAATATATTTGTTTTGATGGAGAATAAGTAAAAAGCTACTTTCCCAAAAAATTACAAGAATAGAAAAAAATGTAACTAAAAAAGGATAATTTGATAAATTTTGTCCCCAATCGGTAGGAGAGGTTTTCAAGTAGCTCAAAAAAACATTTCCATTTATCCAGCTCCCACCTCCAATAAATATTTTTTCTAGTCCAGAAGAAGTGTAAACCAAACCAACAGCCAAAAAAAGAAAATAATTTTGAGGAATTAGAATAGTAGTTGAATCTGATTTTTTGAAATTTGTTTGATACATCCAAAAAGGAAGCAGAATACAAACCCAGTTCCAAGTAGCATAAGTATGTTCTATTTTTCCAAATCCATATAAAAAACCTTGTAGATAAATAAATAAAATAGAACTCAAGGTTACACAGAAAAATAGTATAGTTTTAAATAAAATTTTTCTTTGAAAGAACAATGAAAGCAAACCAAAACTAATTCCTATTCCTGTTATGATTGTGAAAAAACTGAATGCTTTTTTGAGGAAGAAAAGGGAAGGAAAAGAAGAAGATAACAATTTGTAAAATGAAATAGGTTCATACAAAACAGCTATCTGATTATATTCTGTAAGAATTTCTAGCCATTCATTGGAAAGTAAACTATTTGAAGTCAAAAAATAAATTACTAAAAGGGCTTGGTGTGTTGGCGTTATTTTTTGAGAATAAATAGTATTCTTAATGAATAATAATTTTGTCTTTTTATAGATTTTTGGAAGTAGAAAGAGAGATAGAATAAAACCTATAACTAAAAAACGAATCGCTATTTGGTCAGATTTTTTGATAAAAAAAGAAGATTCAAAACGATATTTTTCTGTTTTTAGGCGTGGATAAAGACTTTCTACTAAGTCTGAAAACCAAGTGACAGAATTAGTGTTTTTGTCAAAATAAGCTAATGTATAGTTTCGAATCCAAAACCAATATAACAGTTGAGATAAAACAAGTAAAGAAACAAGAATCCAAAATCTATTTTTTTTAATAAAATCCATTAGTTAAAAAAGGTTATCACGTTTATTTTTGTATAACAGTCTTCCAGACTGTTGAATTTGATAAAATACTGTTTTTGATGTTCAGACTGGAAGTTTGAACTACCTTAATACAAACCGTGATAAGGTTTAAAACTTAATTTGAAAATACACATAGTGAATCTATTTCATTTTTCGAATCTTGTTTTTGAATAACATGATACCATTTCCATTCTAATTTTTCATCTTCTTTCAAGTTTATTTTATTCTTTATTATATCCTCAAAAATAGTTATAAAAATAGCGTGTTTTTTTTGATAATGATGTTTTCGAAGTTGCATTTCAAAAGCATTTGCATTGAGAGGAATAGATTGTGGGTTTAATTCTGTAAATTTATTTTGGCTTTTTAGTTTATAGAAAATATAAAACTTTTCATATTGAGATTGATGTTTTACAGGCTCTGCAAACATTCCAAAACGATGAAAAGGATACACATCTTTCAGAAAAATGAAAGGTAAAATAACTCCCATGCAAACAAATAAAAATAAAAATTTAGTCATAGTAGAATCCTGAATTACAAAATTTTTAATAAAAACATCTATTCTTATAATATTCTAAATAGAAAAGCAGATTTACATTAATTATTCATTAGCTGTTTTGGTAGCTGTATTTCAAAACTTGTTCCCTCTCCTATTTTACTTTCTACTGAAATTTTTCCGTTATGTTTTTCTATAATTCCGTAAGTAATCGACATTCCCAAACCTGTACCTTCTCCAACATTTTTAGTTGTATAAAAAGGCTCAAAAATTCGTTTTTTTACTTCTTCACTCATTCCAGAACCGTTGTCAGCTATTATCAAAGTAATGTAATTTTCATTATTTCTAGTTTTAATACTTAGAACAGGACTTCTATTGTTTTCTGTTTTTTGCTTTTGTTCGATGATAGCTTGAATAGCATTATTACAAATATTCATCAAAACTTGATTGAGTTGCCCTGGATAACATTCTATTGGGTGTATAGAAAAATCTAATTCTCTATTGACTATAATTCCATTTTCTTTAATTTGATTTCTTAAAAGAATAAGTGTTGTTGAGATATGATCGTTGATATGAGTTTTTCTAATTTCTTCTTCATCTAATCTAGAAAAATTACGCAAACCTTTCACAATTTCGAAAGTACGCATCGCTCCAATCTGAATATCTTTTAATAAGGTTCGTGTTTCATCTATCAATTCATCGTATTCTTCATAAAACTCTTCACTAATATTTTCTTTACTTGTCCAAGATAAAAGCTCTTCTATATTAGTATGAAGGGCATCCATTCCAGCATAAACAAAATTGATTGGGTTGTTTATCTCGTGAGCAATCCCTGCTGTAAGTTGTCCTAGGCTTGCCATTTTTTCGGCTTGTGTAAGTTGTGCCTGTGTAGATTTTAGCTCTGTAATTGTTGTGGCTAATTGTTCATTTACCTCTCGTTCTCGTTCTAATGTATATTGTAATTTTGATTTTGCAGCAGCTAATCTTTCGTTGGTAATCTGCATCTCTTCAGCATATTTTCGAAGTTCTTTTTCAGATTCTGCAAGGTCTTCTACTTGTTTTAAAAGCTGTGCTTCTGTATATCTTAATCTTGTGCTTCTTTCTGCAATAAGTTCTTCAAGTCGTTCTCTTTGGTTCATCAATTCCTGATTCATAGCTAATAATTCTTCTTGATTTTCTTTAAAAGAATTATCTTGATCTTGAAGTGCATCATTTTGTTTATTAGCTTCTATAAGTAAATTTCTCAACAAATCTTCACTCTGACTAACCATTCGCATAGCCGTAGCTACAATTAAGAGATTCATACAGACTGCCATTACCCAAATAATAATCTTAAAAAAAGCAGCCGTAGAAGCAGGCATATAAACACTAAGTTCTGAAAAACCTTTCGGCAAAAATTCTATCCAACCCAAAATAGCTCCAAAAGCGAGTAAGAAAAAAAGTTGTAAACTTTGCTCCTGACTAGAAAAGAGCATAATAATAATAATACTAATTGGTAAAATAAAGGCTCTCATAGCAGGTTCTCTATCAAATACCAAAAAGAAAATAAAGTGAGAAATAATAATTTGAAAGACAAAAAATATTTTGGCTAAATCTACTTTATGAAATTTATTAAAAACTATAGGTAATATAAAGCCTAACATTGTTAGAGCAATATTTACTATTAGCTTAGATGTCCAAAATGTATTTAAAAAAAATAAGACAATTATTCCCCCTAAAAAAACACTGCACAAAGAAAGACAGACTAAGTTTATGAGCCTTATTCTTGCTGCTTCTTGTGTGTGCATGAGGTCTGTAACGCCCCAATGAATGCTATTTTGAATGTAATTAAATATAATTGACAGTTGATAATTGGTAAAATTAGTAATTTCATTTATTCTCTATTGCTATTGCCTCGTTATTCATTGCTTGTAAAGTCAATTTCAGTACTGTCTCCAATATTAAGACTTTGTACCAATCCTTTAAGAATAGAATCACTGCCTATAATAGATTTGTTGAGTGTTGCATGAGAAAGCTCAGAAAAAGAACCAATAATGCTATTTTGAATAATAGAATTTGAAATATGTGTATGGTCGCCAATTGCTACATTAGGTCCAATAATAGAATTTTCTAGCTTACATTGCTTTCCAAAACGAACAGGTTGAATAATAATACATTTTGGATAATCTGTCGAAACAGAAGTTTCAAAACCATGTCTTCTCAATAAACTAGCATTAGCTTCTAATAAAGTATCTTTCTTTCCACAATCAAACCAATTATCTACTTCCATAAAAGTAATTTTCTCTCCTTGATTGACCATTTCCATAAGAGCATCTGTCAAATGATATTCCCAAGAGCTATTTGCAGAAGCTGAATGACTCATAATTGTCTTTATGGCATCTAAAAGTAAGGGTATATTTGAAATTTTATATGCACCTACTAAAGCCAAATTAGATTTTGGAATGCGAGGCTTTTCAATGAGTTTTTTGATTATTCCATGTTTGTCGGGTTCTACAATTCCGAAAATACGTGGATTATCAACTTTTCTGACAGCTACAACACTATTTTTAATGTTAAAGAAATTAGAATAATTCATCTCTACAATTGTGTCTCCCAATACAATTAATAATTCTTTGTCGTCTTTAATAAAATCACGAGCTATCCAAAGTGCATGAGCCGAACCAATACGAGGCTCTTGTAAAACAAACTCTGCATTGATTCTATCTTTATAAGTATTTACTACATATTCTTCAATCTTGTTTCCTAAATAACCAATAACAAATAAAAAATCTCGTATTCCATTTTCATATAAATTATCAATAATATGTCCTAAAATAGGTTTTCCTGCTATCGGAACAAGGGGTTTGGGTTGAGTGTGAGTATGTGGACGCAAGCGTGTACCTGCTCCTGCTACGGGAATAATTGCTTTCATGGATATCAAAGAGGCTAAAAAAAACTGTAATAAAACTATTAAACTAAAATATGAAAATAATCTGAATAATACTGCAAAATACAATTCTTAGTTAAGATACTATCAAAATTTATAAATACTACTATGAGTTGATTTTTTTGCTTTTCGATCAATAAGCTCTAAAATAATCTAAAACTATTTGAATTAAACCGATGAGTTTGGTAATTTTATCGAAAACAACATACCAATACACTATACTAATTGAATTTAGACCTACTTAGGATTAATTTGTGTACTATTTCTAACAAATTAATTAGTGATTTGGACTAAATCATTAAAAAAATAAGTTATCAATTCGATTTCCTATCAAAAAAAATAAGATATTTGTCAGTAAGAAAAATATAATTTTGTTTTGAGTAAATTATTTAAAATAATTTAACATAAAAACGAAGTTATACAAAATAAATACAATTGTAACCAATGGAATAATAAAAATAAACTAATTATTTGATAATCAGTTAATTGTATTTATTTATTCTTTGAGGTATCTTTACAGTCAAATTCTAAAAACGTATAATTTTACGCAAAAAATTTTTCATTTATGCTAATAGGCAAATTATCTACTCAAAAAGAATTAAATAATAGTAGTATATCAACAAAAACAACTTCTGTTATCAAATTCTTTTTAGCTTCTGCATTCGTTTTTTGTACTGCTGATTTTTCAGTAGCACAAAATGGATTAAAATACGAACCCTACAACTTTACTATAAAAAATATAACCACTTCTAGTCTACTAAATGACGACAATCAAACAGTCCATACTAAAAAACAAGAAATAAATGCTTTAAACAATACTACTTTTTTAGAAACTACATTTCTAACAAACAACAAACCTTTTACAAATCAGACTTTTCATTATTATTCAAACTCTGATACTATAAAATGGAATTCGCATCAACTAAAAGAATCGATGTTTGCGCCAGCAGGTGCGCCTCCTTCTGTCGAACGCTTAATTGTAGGAAGCCCTCTTACACCTTCTGATTCTAGTGATTTGCAAGACCAAAAACGCTTCTCTTATCATCTGTTGGCTGATTTTGTTTCATATATTTCTGGTCAGCCTGTTGAATACCTCAATGAAATAGAAGAAATTGTGAGTGATGAAGCATTGATGGTAGATGCAGAATTATTTTTTGATCATCAAGACTCTACTATTGAATTTTTAGAAGGGCTAGATTTAGCTAGAAATTTCAGAAATGCCCTTTCTGATAAAGAGGTGGCTGCTCGTATGAAGGCAATTGAAAAAGAAGTTCCTTTCAATTATACACCTGAAGTAAGAAATTTTATTGAAAAATATGGTGTAAAGTATTATAATTACACAAATACTTTAATTGCAAAGTCAAACGAATATTTTCCACTTTTTGAGAAAATTTTGAAAGAACAAGGAATGCCCGAAGAACTAAAATATTTAGTTGTGGTAGAATCGGCTTTCAAAACACAAGTTCGTTCTCATGCAGGTGCTGTTGGACTTTGGCAATTTATGCCACGTACAGGAAAAGTCTTTGGTCTGAATCAAAACTTTTATATTGATGAAAGAATGGACCCTACCTCTTCGACTATTGCAGCCTGTAAATATTTAAAATATTTGAATAATTTCTTTGATGGAGATTGGGAACTTGCCATTGCTGCTTACAACTGTGGACCTGGAAATGTACAGAAAGCAATGCGCCGTTCTGGCAAAAAAACTTTTTGGGAAATCTATAATTATTTACCAAGAGAAACTCGTGCCTATGTTCCTCTTTATACTACTTATGCTTATCTTTTCAATTATGCAGAAGACCATGGAATGGTAGTAGAAGAGCCTATTTATGCCATTGAATATGATACTGTTTTTGTTAGTCAGTATGTAAATTTGGATAAGTTAGCTGATGAACTTCGTATGTGTGCAACTGATTTAAAGGCAATGAATCCAGAAGCAAAAAAAGGAATAATTCCTCATTATGCGAGAGAACATCCAATCAGAATTCCTAAAAATAGAGCAGATTTCTTTTGGAAAGGTCAAGAAGAAATTTTAGTAGCTTGTCAGAATAAAAATTATACAAGTAGCCACTCAACAGCTTCTCATACAGCTTCTATAAGTAGTTATAAAACTACAAAAGTATCAAATACATCAACAGCACAGAGTTATACAGCTTCTGCAAGAACAACTACTCAAAAAACATATACTCCAAAATCTTCTGGTTCTAAATCATATCATACAGTAAGAAAAGGTGAAACACTTGGAGGAATTGCAGTAAAATATCATACTTCTATCTCTTCTCTTAGACGTTGGAATGGAATCTCAGGTTCAAGAATAAATATTGGACAAAAAATAGTTATGTATGGAGTAAAACAAAGCTCTACAAATAATTCTGCTGTAACAGCTTCAAATAAAACTTCTACCACTAAATCAACGGCTTCTAATTCAGGTAAGTCAAGTTCTTCTTATCATGTCGTAAAATATGGTGATACACTTTGGGGAATTGCAAATAATGCAGGAATTACGGTATCAAGACTAAAAGAACTAAATAATTTACGTTCTGATAAACTCAATATAGGACAGAAATTAAAAGTGATGTAAACAAGCAAAAAATACAATCACAAAAAATATCCTTTATTTATTATGATTATTCATACTAAGTGAAGGATGTTTTTTATAAATTATTAAAAGTAAAGCCTATTTATTTCTATAAAAATAAAAGTATGTGTAGCTAGTACTTTTAATACAGTTGACAAAAAAAGTTTAGCAAAACTTAATTTAAGCTCTGCTAAACTTTTTTATATTTTCAGTTATTGAATACAAATAACTTTTTATTCTTGAACGATATCACCACGTAATGTTTCTAACAAAGCTACTAAATCATTAATAAGAGCTTGATCTGTAACACCATTCTTGGCTAATGATTTTCCAACATCTTCTATAAATGCATCCATTTCTGCATCAGTTGATTTTGAAACTAATCTATCATCATTTATGGCAGGATCATGAGCATCTTTCATGTTAAGACCTGTGTAAGAGCCTACTTCGCCTCCACTAGTAGCAACTACAAAAAAGTCAGTCAAGTTTTTACTAAGTGCAGCTAATCCACTTGTGTTTCCATCATTAAGTTCTGCTAAAAGAATTTGGAAATCTCCAGCTAATCTAGGGTCAGTAACAATAATAGGACCTGCTGAATCAACAACAGCACGTAAAGTAAGACGCCCCTTTTGAATCTGACCTCCATTCACTGGATCAGTTACCATCTCTGTACCACCTACTCTATCATACAGAGTTGGAGTATCTACTTGCTCATCGTCATCATCATCATCTTTACATGACGAAATAGAAAATGCTAAAAAGCCAACTAGCAATAACATAACTAGTTGATTAATTCTTGAATGAAATCTTAATAGGTTCATAATTTTTTTTTAAATTTAAAGTAATACAAAAAAATATATCAGAGTTATATCTTGATAAAATTTAATTTTGTGTGAAAAATAATTGAATTAAGAAGTGAAAACTATCTTGTAATTTTCTTTATAGCGCAAAAAGAGTATTAGTTGAAAATTAATGAAATACGTTTTTTACAAATTCTCCAAACTTATATGTAAAGCTAGATTTATCAAAAGCAGGACAACCTTTAGCTAGATCTTCTTCTGATACAATGTGACGTTTAGATTTGAGAGTAGTAAATTTAGTTACCTCTTCATGAACGGCTTCAGGAGTTTGTAATCCTTTTTGATAACCATAAGCAAACAAGCCAGCTTCATGATTAAAATGAGCACTTGTTATGCCTTTCATTGCTTGTACATGGTTCATAATACGTATAGCTTCAAGAGAATCTACACTTTTTTCAAAATCAATACGACTCAAAAAAATTTGTTCACTAGGTAGTGGTGCTTTAGGACGAGTAACAAGATAAATATGAACTACTAAAACTACCATCAATACACTAAAAATACTAGCTGTCCAAATGGCTATTTTCTTCAATCGCTTTATATTATTTTTTTGCATAAAAGAGGTTAAGTTATTTAAGCTGATTCATAGGTTATATTTCCTGATTATTTAAATATAGCTTAAAAACCTTAAAAAAAAATATATGTTTGGTGCAAACTTGTTAATGTAATCAATTTATATTGATTCTAAATAAAAAATATATGTTAAATTGTGTATTATTGTAGTTTTTCCAAATTATTCTATTTTAATAATAACATATTCTATTCTTCTATTTTGTATATGTTCTGATGAGCTACATTTTATATCATTTTTACATTGATTGATTAACTGACTTTCTCCAAATCCTCTTGCTTTTATCCTATCTTGTGCAATTCCTTGTTCTATCAAAAATTCTTTTAATGAGTTTGCTTGCCTTTGTGTAAGTTCAAGATTATATTCATCTTCTCCTCTAGAATCAGTATGGGCAGCAACTTCTATTTTTATACTTGGGTTTATGCGCATCATATAAGCTAATCGTTTCAAAATAAGTGTAGACTCAGGCAAAACCTTGTCACTATTAGGTGAAAAATGAACACCAATTAGCTTTTTTACTACACCTATATTTATTTTTTCTAAAGGAATATCTCTTTTAATATTTCGCCTTTTATCTTCTTTAGCTATATCGGAGGGAAGTTTTTGGGTGTGTAAACGAATAGTATCCGTAGAAAAATAATGTCTATTATAAGCACGAATCAAAAAAGTAGTTTCAGGCTCTAAATAGACAAGTGTTTCTCCATCTTTTGTAGTGATTGTTACTTGCTCAGAGTTATTGCTCGTGTTTAGAATGCGTACATTTACACCATCAATAGGTTTACCTGTGTCTTTATCAATGAAACGATACAACAATCTATATGTTAATATATTTGTCTGACTTTGTACAGGCTTAGCAAAAAGAAGTGTTGTAGAAAAACAAAAAAACAGTGATAAATAAAAAAAAGTTGTTTTCATATATATCTTTTCAAATCTATTTTAATTCAAATGTATCATTATCTAAATAAACGGCAAATTTCTTTCTATAGTCCTGCAAATCCATTGCCGAAACAGAATAAGATAAAATTTGTGTGTTTTCAAATTCTTTAGTAATAGAATTTAATTTTTCTCCTTTAGGAGTGTAAATAGCTGAATCTCCATTGTACTCAATTTCTTTTCCATCTTTTCCTATGCGATTTAAACCCACACAATAACAAGAGTTTTCGATAGCCCGAGCAGGCAAAAGGCTATTCCAAGCCAATTTACGAGCTGCAGGAAAGTTTGCTACATACAATAAAATATCATAGCCAGAAGTAGCTATTCCATTTTCATCAACCATTAAATCATTTCTAGAAAAAACAGGAAAACGCAAATCATAACAAATCTGTGGACAAATTTTCCATCCTTTATATTCAAAAATAGGTAATTGTTTACCTGCCGAAAATACTTTATGCTCACCTGCCATTCTGAAAAGATGCTTTTTATCGTAGGTTTGGAAGTCTCCATTTGGTTCTACAAAAAACAAACGATTATAAAATTTATTATTTTCTTCTATAATTATACTTCCAGTAATGGCAATATCATATTTCTTGGTTTGTTCTTTTAGCCAGTTGAGTGTACTACTTTGTTTAAAGTTTTCTGCTAAATCTATATTCATAGTAAAACCAGTAGTAAACATTTCAGGTAAAACTACAATATCTGCATTATTTGTTCTGTCAAAATCCTCAATATTTGAGTTAGGAAGTTTTTGAGATTGATTATTTGTAAGTAAAGAAGAAAATATCTCTTCAAAATGCTTTTTATTTTGAATAGGATTTTCCCAAAACAAATTACCTTGTAGAAGGCTTATATAGAGTAAGGGTTTCATATCTTTTGTTTAATGATTGATAAAATTTTTTAAACTATTTTTTAAAGGATATTTTTTTTGAACTCTTGGTAGAATATTTTTTTAACTAGAACACACATTATGAAAACTAAATTACTTGTATTATTTAATACACTCACCCTAATTTTTACAGTATTTCTAAATTATTTATCCAATACAGGTTTTTTTGGAGGCAAAACGATTGGAGAAATCAGCAAAAAATACGAAACGCTTTTTGTTCCTGCAAGTTATGCTTTTTCTATTTGGGGACTTATATTTTTGATGCTTTTTGCATTTGTAGGTTTTCAATGGTATGTCCTTTACAAATTTAAAGGTTCTAAAAGTGATTATGATAATTCTAATAATATTTTCATTAAAACGATTCATGAAACTAGTTTTTGGCTTATTGTAGCTAATCTCTGTAATGCTGCTTGGGTATATGTTTGGCTAAACGAATATGTTGCACTTTCTGTTATGGTTATGTTTTTTCTGTTGCTTTCGCTTATTCAACTTACCAAAAATTTACGTTTAGAAATTTGGGATGCTCCTGTCCGAATTATTGCCTTTGTGTGGTGGCCTATTGTTACCTATTTGGGCTGGATTATGGTGGCGTCTATTGCAAATGTGTCTTCATTTTTTGTAAGTATTGGCTGGCAAGGAGAACCTTTGTTTGCTTCTACTTGGACTGTTTTGATGATTATAGCTGCAACAGGTTTGTACTTATTTTTAATTGCCAAAAGAAATTTGAGAGAAACTGCAATGGTTGGTGTTTGGGCATTGGGAGCTATTGCTTATCGTCAATGGAATTTTGAGCCTTCAATTGCTTATGTTGCTCTTATTAGTGCCATTATACTGTTTCTAGCTTCTAGTTATCATGGTTATCTAAATCAAAAAACATCTCCTTTCTTGAAATGGAAACGAGGAGAAATATAAACACTAAAAAAAATTAATAACACCAAACACTCTAAAAATTATGAATCTAAAAGATATTATTCACAAAGTATCTCATCAAGGAGAACAAAAATGGGATATTCTCAAAACAAATCTCAAAACTCGTTTAGGATTAGATGAACCTGTCATGATTTTACCTTATCGCAGTTTTGGAAATACTCAAAAAGCCTTTTTTTGGGGTAGAGTATTGGAAGATGAAAAAGTCAATGTAAAAGAAGATGATAAGTTTTGGGATAATATTCTTAATACATATAGAAGGTTAGAAAGCGATGAAATTCCAAATGTGCGACTTTCAGTAACGTATCAAGGAATTACAAAAGAAACTAAAACAGATGAAGAAGGGTATTTTTTTACGGAAATAGAATTGTCAGAACCTATCACACCCCATGAATCTATGTGGGAAAAAGTAGAATTCAAACTTTTAGAAAATGTAAGACCAAATCAAGGTGATGTGACTGCTTTAGGAGAAGTTCAAATTCATGATGATTTAAAAGAATTTGGAATTATTTCAGATATTGATGATACTGTTTTGCAAACACAAGCCACAAGCATGTTGGCTTCTGCAAAGCTCACTTTTTTAGGAAATGCACATCTTAGAAAACCATTTTTAGGAGTCGGAGAACTCTATGAAGCACTTGTAAAAGGAAGTGATGGTAGTCAGCAAAATCCATTGTATTTTGTTTCTAGTAGTATGTGGAATTTGTACGATTTACTAACTGATTTTTTTGAAATAAGAAATCTTCCAAAAGCTCCTTTACTTTTGAGAGATTTAGGATTGGATGATAAAATGTTTTTCAAAGGCGACCATAGCCATAAAGAAGAAAAAATAAAACGTATTTTTAGTTATTATCCCAATCTGAAATTTATTTTGATAGGAGATAGTGGACAGCACGATGCCGAAATTTATTATAAAATGCTTCAAGAGTTTCCAGAACGAATAAAAGCAATTTATATTCGTGATGTAAGTGACAACGCTAGAGATGCAGAAGTAGATAAAATTGCCACAAAGGCAGAAAAAGAATTCAATGTTCCTTTTCAACTAATAGCTGATTCGGGTTTGGTAGCTTTGCATGCAGCCTCACAAGGATTTATTACAAAAGAATCTATTGAAAAAGTACAGCAAGCAAAAGAAGAAGATAAAAAAGCTCCTCTGACTTTGGAGGAAGCTGTTGTGAAAGGAGAGATTGAGGTAAAAAATTAAAACAAATAAAAGTCAGTAAGATAAAACAATTTCTTACTGACTTTTTTTATACTTTAGTAAAATATGATTTTTCATTCCCCAATTTCTATTTCCTGTTCTCTATTATGAAAATAAAATTCCCAAAATCAGTAAACTATCCACCACAAAAAAAAGCAAATGCAATAGCTAAGATTTTGAAAGAATTGTATCCAAATCCTGCTGTTCCATTAGACCACCAAGACGCTTATACTTTACTTATTTCAGTTTTGCTTTCTGCTCAATGTACTGACAAACGAGTAAATCAAGTTACGCCAATTTTATTTGAAGAAGCTGATACACCAAATAAAATGGTACAACTTACCACAGAACAAATAAAAAGTATCATTCGTCCTTGTGGGCTTTCAAACAATAAATCAAAGGCAATTCACAGACTTTCAGAGATTTTATTAGAAAAATATAGTGGCGAAGTTCCTGATAAAATGGAGCTTTTGGAAGAATTACCAGGGGTGGGACACAAAACGGCTTCTGTTGTGGTGTCGCAATATTTTGGGCAGCCTGCTTTTCCTGTCGATACGCATATTCACAGACTGGCGTATCGTTGGGGACTTTCAAACGGAAAAAATGTAGTTCAAACAGAAAAAGATCTGAAAGCACTTTTTCCTAAGAAAAACTGGAACGACCTACATATTCAAATTATTTATTTTGGTAGAGAATACTGTCCTGCAAGAAGTCATAATCCATTGGAATGTCCGATTTGTAGTCAATATGGAAATATAGAATATCTTGATAAATATTTGGAAGAACAAGAAATGAAAGGGAAGTAGATTTCAATAAAATGTACTTATATCTATCAAATCTATATTTATAAAATTAGGAGATAAATGGTCAAAATCTTTATCCGTTGTTAGCAAAGTAGCTTTGAGTACAATAGCTGATGCTGCTATCCATAAGTCATTTTTGCCCATGTTTCTTGCACTCATTCCAATAGGAAGAGGGTTGTTTTTCAATTTTCCTTGACTATACGCATCAATAGTTCCATAATTTTGCACAACATCGATAGAAGTAGATTTGACAAGATTAAATCCTTTCAAAAGATTTTTGAGTAAAATTAATCTTTTTTGTCCCCATTGATTTTGCTTAGAAATTGAATCTATCTCCCCCAAAGTAATATGAGTATAGAAAAATGTATTATCAGTATTGGAAAAGTAATTTTCATCAAAGAACTCTGCGAAAATTCTACTCTTTACAAGTAAAATAAGAATATTTGTATCTAAAATGTAATTCATGGAGTAAGCATATTTAAAAGTTCTTCTATTGTTTGTTCATCATCATCTTCCAAAGCACCAAAAGAAGTTTTAGCTAATTCTCTATCTGTTTTTTGTTCTGAAATTTCTATACTTTTATCTGCTTTTTCATATTCATCATAGCTCATAATCATGGAAGAATCATCTAATTCTAAACTTTCATACAACAAAGAAGTATCAGAATCAATAAATTCTTCTTTTTCAGAATTTTCTTCTTCTATTTCTTGATATAAAATACCTAATCGATTTGCCAAAGCTATCAATAATTTTATATCTTGTTCCTCATTCGATTTAAAAACAATAGTTCGCATAATCTTATTATTAACACTATATAGAGATACTTTTTAGATAAATTATTTATTGAAGGTATTAAAAACTCACTTTAAAAACAAAAATATGAATCAAAAAGCAGACTGGAAAGTCATTGAGGAATTAGGTACTGAATCAAATACTATCAAATTTGAAGATATTACCTACAAAAAATCAAACGGAGTGGCTCGTATTGCCTTCAACCGTCCAGAAGTCAGAAATGCCTTTCGTCCACAAACAGTAACCGAATTATACAGAGCTTTTTTAGATGCTAGAGAAGATACTTCTATCGGAGTAGTTTTGCTTTCTTCAGAAGGTCCTTCACCAAAAGATGGAGTTTATTCATTTTGTAGTGGTGGCGACCAGCGTACACGAGGACATCAAGGCTATGTAGGCGAAGATGGAATGCCAAGACTTAATATTTTGGAAGTTCAGCGTCTTATGCGTTTTATGCCAAAGGCTGTTATTGCTGTTGTGAATGGTTGGGCTGTTGGTGGTGGACATAGTTTGCATGTTGTTTGTGATTTGACTTTGGCGAGTAAAGAACACGCTATTTTCAAACAAACTGATGCTGATGTAACCAGTTTTGACGGTGGTTATGGTTCTGCGTATTTGGCTAAAATGGTCGGACAAAAAAGAGCAAGAGAAATTTTCTTTTTGGGTCGTAATTATTCGGCACAAGAAGCCTGCGATATGGGAATGGTAAATGCTGTTATTCCTCACGAAGAATTGGAAGACACAGCGTATGAGTGGGCGCAAGAAATTTTGGAGAAATCACCTACGTCTATCAAAATGCTCAAATTTGCCTTCAATTTAACTGACGACGGAATGGTCGGACAACAAGTATTTGCAGGAGAAGCAACTCGCTTAGCCTATATGACCGACGAAGCAAAAGAAGGAAGAAATGCCTTTTTGGAGAAAAGAAAACCAGATTTTAAAGACATCAAATGGATTCCTTAAAATAAAGTTAGAAGTTAGATTTTAGAAGTCAGAAGTAAAGGCAAAATACAGATTTTATAATTTTATGGAATCTGTATTTTCATTCTCTGTGTTCTCTAAAACTCTGTGTTTAAAAGGGTATTTTGTATTTTCATTCTCTCTAAACTCTTCAACCTCTATGGTTAAAAAGTATTTCGTATTTGCTTTACCTACTTTCATCATCCTGCCTTTCATCATAAATATCATACAAATCACTCGCTAATCAGTTACAGTATTTTGAATCAAGATTATTATAAAAATTATTATCACTTAGAACGAAATCATTGGTGGTTTGTGGTGCGTTTAGAAATCTTGAAACAAGAGCTTCAAAAACTAATTCTATCAAATAATCAAAAGCTAAAAATCTTAAATATAGGAATAGCAACAGGGAAAACTTCCGAAATGCTTTCTCAATTTGGAGAAGTAACTTCAGTAGAATATGATGCTATTTGTGCTGAATTTGTACGACAAAAATTAAATATAGAAGTCATTGAAGGTTCTATTTTAGAATTGCCCTTCGAAGAGAATAGTTTTGATTGGGTTTGTGCTTTTGATGTTGTCGAACACGTAAAAGATGATAAAAGAGCAATTTCAGAAATGAATAGAGTTTGTAAAGAAAATGGAAAAATTTGTATTACAGTTCCTGCTTTTCAAAGCCTGTGGAGTCATCACGATGAAGTAAATCAGCATTTTAAAAGATATAAAATGAATGAGGTTTTAAATTTATTTGATTTGCAAAGTGAAAATATAGATAATAATTCTTCTTTCAAGATTCTTAGAAAAACGTATTTTAATTCTTTTTTATTTATTCCTATTTGGCTTTTCAGAAAACTAAACTTTCTGATTCCGAAGCAATTTATACGAAAAGGCTCAGGTTCTGATTTTGAAATTTATAAATCAAATCATTTTTTAGATTCCATCTTAAAAGGAGTTTTTAGAATAGAAAAAAAAATACTCCAAAAGAATATTTCATTTTCCTTCGGAGTTTCTTTATTATTTTTTGTAGAAAAGAAAAAATATAGAGATTAAGAATATCATTCAAAAATTATTTTTTCAAACTTCCTTTCAAAACATCAATATTCCATTCCTTTTCTTTCGCAATTTCTTGTAAAACTTCCATTTTCCAAGTATTGGCAACAATTTCTATCCCATGCCAAAGAACATCATTTTTGTTTTTGTTAGATAGAATAAGCGACTGAACATTTAATCCTTTATAGTCTGTAAGTGCATCACGCAGATTAGTAAATATAATTTCTCGTTGATGAAGTATTCTCTGATGCTGTTTTTTCTCTTGATAATACTCTTCTTTTTCTTCTGCTCGTTTGTCTAATTCTCTAAAAAAACGATTTTTTCTATCTGATAAATCTATTTTTGAAAGCTCAAAAAACTCGTCTGCACGTTTCTTGAAATGATGAGAAGAACCACGCAGAGTTTCCCACTCTTCTAGTTTTTGAGGAGGCTTTACGACAAGTTCTGCCAAACGATTATTTGAAATCACTCTGTAATGAGGACGATTTACATTTTTTGCTATTGCATCTCTAAGATTCCAATACATAGCGAAGCGAACAGTATTTTCTTCTGGAAATTTGTATTTAATGGCTGCTTTTAGAGCTGTAGCAGTATTTTTATCTTCCAAATTATTTCCATTATCTACACTTTTGTCGGAGTTTTCTGTTCCAATTTCTTCTAATTTCTCTCTCTCTTCATCGTACCATTTCCATCTGTCTAATTCTTGAAGTTCTTTTTTTAGAATTTCAAAGAGTTCGAACAAATAAACTACATCAGTAGCTGCATAAATAAGTTGTGACTTTGAAAGAGGACGTTTTGCCCAATCTGAAACCTGTTCTTGTTTTTCTAATTCAATACCTAATTTTTCTTCTACAAGACTTTGAAGCCCAATATCGTTGCTAGACTTGAGTAAAAAACGATACATAAGAGCTGTATCCTGAATGTTTTTGATAGAACAATTATAGACATCTCCTATCACAATCAAATCGGAAGAAGAGCTATGAAACAACTTTTCAACATTCGGATTTTCTAAAACAGAAAGTAAAGGCTGAATATTTCCTTCTAATTTGACAGTATCAATCAAATAAATTTTGTCTTTGTCATAAATCTGAACTAAGCACAAATGCCTGCCATAATAATTATTATTATCATCAAATTCGGTGTCAATGGCAATTTGAGGACATTTTTTCCACTTTGAAGCCACTTTTTCCAGCTCTTCGAAGGATTTAATATAAATTGGATTGGGAATTTTTGGAGAATTTTTTTTTGCGCCTAATTGATTACGTTGTAAATCACTTAATAAATCGCCTAATGAGTTGGTTGAATTGGAATTTTTGGACATCTTTCTGTATTAACATAATAAACCCTAAGGATTTTTGAAGAGATCCTTAGGGTTTAAAAATAAATAATATTATAATTTTGATAATTCTTGGAAAAGCTCTTTCTCTCTTGGAGATAAATTTTGAGGAAGCTCAACTTCAATTTTGATATATAAATCGCCAAACTGACCAGCTTGGTTATAAACTGGCATCCCTTTTCCTTTAATACGAAATACTTTTCCGTTAGCAGTTTCGGCAGCAATAGGAAATAAGATTTTGCCTTTCATTGTCGGAACAGAAATCTTTCCTCCCAACATAGCCTCATACAAAGAAACTTTTGCTGTTGTGTGCAAATCGTTTTCTTCTCTTGTAAAATCTTTATTTTCATCTATCTCAACAACTACTACAATATCTTCATCTTTTTCCCCCTTTGCTCCTAGTTTTAGTTTCTGACCATCAGCAATTCCTTCTTTTAGTTTTAAGCGAATACGATTTTTATTTACTGTAATTACTCGTGTAGTTCCTGCGTATGCTTCCTCTAAAGAAATACTTGTTTTGATTTCTTTTTCTTTGGGTTTTCTTTTTATTCCTGTTGTCTCTTTTTCGTTTTTAAAGATAGTTTCTCTTCCCAAATCAACCACATTTTTGAAAGCTTCACTCATGCGCTCTCTTGTGAAAAGGTCTTTAAACTCAAAGTCTTTTTCTTGTGTTTTTTGGTATGCACTTTTTGCTTTATCAGCAAATTTGCTATAGCTTCCCCAATTTTTGCCCATCAAATCATATTGCGCCCTTTTTGTTGGGTCACTCAAAATATCATGAGCTTCATTGAGATCTTTAAATCTTTTTTCAGCCAAAATATCATTTGGATTACGATCAGGATGATATTTTTTAGCAAGTTCTCTATATTTTTTTTTTATTTCTTCGGCACTTGCATTTTTTCGAAGACCAAGAATTTTATAATAATCTTTGTATTGCATGGTATGTATTATGTTGCTTGTGTCCTCACAAGCAACGGCTATATTTTTATTTTTATGATAGACATCTTACCGTTTTTGGGTATTCGATTTCTGCCATTATTGATGTTTCACCAACGACAATTAATCTTTACCAGTCTGGCTTTCCTGTTTTACGTGGTTTCTTGCCTTTGCGTTGTTGTTGTTGTAAATATTGTGCTTCATTTTGCTTCATAGCATCCAAAATCTGTTCAGCTTTTTCTTGTGAAATATCCATATCTTTCAGTTTATCGGCAGCAGACTTTTGTTGTTGAGCTTGTTTTTGAGCATCTTTTTCTTCTTTACTTTGGTCTTGCTCTTTGTTTTCTTGTCCGTCTTGCTCATCCTGATTTTGGTCTTCCTCACTTTTTTGTTCGTCTTGTTCTTGCTGTTCTTGTTCTTCTTTTTGGTCTTCACTTTTATCCTTTTGCTCTTGCTCTTGTTTTTGCATTTCAATTTCTAAAAGACGTTTCAAGAGTTCATAATCAAAACGAGCTTCTTCATTATACTCATCAGCACGAAGAGCATTTTTAAAATTAACTAAAGCATCTTCATAAATTTTCTTTTTGTCTTTTGGTTTAGTTTTTTCCGAACCTGCACGTTTTGCCTTCAAAATTCCTACTTGAAGGTTTGCAATGCTGCGTACTTTATCATTCTTGCTATTTACAGCTTGTGAATAATAGGTCAGAGCTGAAGAAATGGCAGACGTATCTTGCTGCTCAAAATAAGCATGTGCCAAATTAAGAGTAACTATTGGTTCTTCTAATTTCCAAATATTATTCATATAAAGAAGTTCTGAGGCTGCTTCTTTATAGTTTTTATCTTCGTATAACTGAGTAGCTTTTTTCTTTGCGCTATTGGTTTGGAATATATATACAGGATTCCACCACTCTTGACCAAGCGAAAGACCTAAAAAAGCGACTATCCAAACGAGTTTTTGCATGATTTTTTAATGAATGATTTCTGATTAACTAAACACAATTATTTTTTAATTTGCTTTGCGATTTCTTCTACAAATTCTTTTGATACTTTAGCATACTTTGCTATTTTTTCATAGGCTAATCCATCCTTGAGCATTTCTGTAATAGATTCTACTGCTCTTTTTAGTTCTCCTTGCTTATACCTCAAATCCTCTTCGATATTATATGTTAGTGCCATAGCATTCAATTGTTCAATTATTTGTGATTGTAATTTTCTTAATTTAGATAAAACTTCTAACTGTATAACGGTCTTTTTTTGAATAGAGTTTTCAATTGGAAGGTCTTTTATTTTTTGAAGAATATTTTTGATAATAGTATCTGAATCTGTTTTTCCAAAATCTGCCAAAATCGCCAAAATAACCTCTTCTGGTTTATTAGAATTTAGGAATAATTCATAACTAAAATCCTGCATGTTAATTACCTCAAAACGAAAAGATAAATTTTTAGCTTCAATAATTTGTTTCATTTTGGCTTTTCCTGTTCCAATGAAAAAGACATACTGATGAACATCTAATTTATGTTTTCTATACAGAATAGCATAATATTCATTCATACGATGAGCCATATCTTTCTCATCAACAGTTTGAAATTCTATATGAAGGATAAAATCTTTTATTTTCTCCTTTTGTGATTTATCTGCAATCACCTTTTTCAAAAAATCAGGCTTTCGCTCTAAAGTAGTTTGTAAATCATTCGGAATTTCTCGTAAATTCTTAGGATTGATATTCAATAGCTTTTCAGCAAAAGGGATAATCAATTCTTCGATATTTTCCTTAAAAATTTTATCGTATTCCTGTGATTGATAACTCTGTTTTACGACCTCTTTTTTCTTCATTAAAAATAGAATTTAAACCCTAAGGCTCTTCGAAGACCCTTAGGGTTTAGAAATAAATTAATCCATAATAAATGGATAATCTTCTTGTTTATAAATATCTGTAAATGCTTCTTTTGCATCTGGGAAATCAGATTCTTCTGCAAATTTTACAGAGGCTTCTACTCTTTCTTTGATGTCTGCATCAATTTTATCTAAATCTTCTTGTGAAGCATATTTTTTTTCCAAAATAACATCTTTTACTTGCTCTATTGGGTCTTTTTTACGGTATTCGTTTACTTCTTCACGAGTACGGTATTTTGCAGGGTCAGACATAGAGTGTCCTTTATAACGATATGTTCTGAACTCCAAAAGAGTAGGACCTTCACCACTTCTAGCACGATCAGCAGCTCTTGCAACCGCTTCGTGAACAGCTTCCACACTCATTGCATCAACAGCTTCAGAAGGCATATCATACGATTCTCCAAGAGTTGATAAATCAATTACATTTGAAGTTCTGCTTACAGAAGTTCCCATAGCATAACCATTGTTTTCAATCACAAAAATGACAGGAATTTTCCAAAGCATTGCCATATTAAAGGCTTCATGGATTGCTCCTTGACGAACTGCACCATCACCCATATAACAGATACAAAGGTTTCCAGTCTCGTTGTACATTTCTGCAAAACCAATTCCTGCACCGAGTGGAACTTGCGCTCCAACAATTCCGTGTCCACCCATAAAATTGACCTCTTTGTCAAACATGTGCATCGAACCACCTTTTCCTTTTGAGCAACCAGTTTCTTTACCAAAAAGCTCTGCCATCACTGCATTTGGCGAAGTTCCCAAACCAAGTGGATGAGCATGGTCACGGTAAGCTGTTATCCATTTATCATCTTTTGTAAGTGCCGAAACTGCGCCAGCTACACAGGCTTCTTGTCCAATATACAAGTGACAAAAACCTCTGATTTTTTGCTGTCCGTAAAGCTGTCCTGCTTTTTCTTCGAATTTACGCATAAGCTGCATATCTTCGTACCATTTCATATAAACCTCTTTTGAAAAAGAAGATTGCTTTTTTGCAGGAGTTTTAGCAGTTGTTTTTTTTGCTGCTGCTTTACGAACAGGCTTTTTGGCTGTCGTTTTGGTTGTATTTTTTGCGTCGCTCATAATTATAAATTTATATAGAAGTTGGCGTTTGTGCTTTTTTGTGTCTATTTAGAATATTTTTTGCTAAAATCTAATTGAAATTGAGTATAGATTTTATAGTAAGGCAAGTTACCAATTTTTTCAGAAAAACGATAATTTTGAATTCGTGGAATCATTTATTTAATAATTTTTCCATCTATGAGTGTTGCAATGTATTTAGCGAATTTATTATTACGATTTATCAATATTAAATAATTTACCAAAAAGCCAAAGCTAAAAAAAATAGGCATAAAGATAAATAAACCAAGAAGCTCATAACTTTCAGAATCATTGTCAAGAACTGCAAAGAAAAGGGGTAGAGCAGATATATTAATAAGTACTATCATAAAAATCATGCCTGATTTAAGTTTTCTATTTGCATTAATGTTTGCTCTCACAATCGTTTTATCTGAGTTTGATTCAATCACTCCTTGCGCTCTTGGTGGTCGGTCTTTGTTGCCTCTTGAACGCCTTCCTAACTCAAATGTATTTCCTTCGACTTTTCCATAATAACTCAGAGGAATGGCATCAAATATTGATTTTCTGATAGGTCTTGCGCTAATTTTACTTTCTATTCTCTGTATTACCTTTTGAGAAGAAAGTGAGGTTTGATAAACTACCTCTTTGGTCGGAAGTAAAGAATCTAAGAATTTCATAAGTGACTAAGTTAAAGTAAAAAAATATTCTATAATTTAGCCAATAATTTATTCAAACTGAAATAGTTAGGACTTTCATAAAATATTGGGGGAAGCCCTATAAAAATTAAATACCAATTTCTCAATCAGAATAATATCAATTATGAAATCTAAAAATTTAATTAGAATAGTACACATTTCAATATTGAAAAATAAGTGTTTAGGGTTATTGTCAATCATTATTTTATGTTTTGTTCAATTTTCTTATAAATCTCAAAAATGTAATACATTACTTATCAATAATGTGGATATATCTAAAATGAAAGTTTTAAGAGTAGATTGTAATCCTAATAAAAACAAAAATAATATTCATTCAATTAAATACATTGGTGAAACAATAGATTCGATAAAATTTAGTATTCTTAGAAAAGATAAGATTATAGCTAATTTTTTATGCAATCCAGTAGGAGTAAATATTGACGTTAATAATAATCGTTATGTTAATGATTTAGAAGAGTTATTAATGATTTCTCACAATGGAAATTTTTTAGGCATTACTATTTTTAAGAATAAGCAACAAAACTACTTTTATATTCCATTGATATTAAATGAAAATTGTTATTAATGATATGTAGCTGATAGGTTTTAGTTACAAACTAATCCTAACGAGGATCTAAGCCATTTGGTACAAAAAAACCTGCTTACCTCAAAAGAAATAAACAGGTTTCTATTTTTATAAAAGATTTAAACTCAAAAATTATGCAATCGTAATTCCGTCATTCAAATAAACATCTTGGATTGCATTAAGAAGTTCAACTCCTTCATTGAATGGTCTTTGAAATGCTTTACGTCCAGAAATAAGTCCAGAACCACCAGCACGTTTGTTGATAACTGCTGTTTTTACTGCCTCTGCCATATCTGATGCTCCAGAAGATGCACCTCCAGAGTTGATAAGACCAATTCTACCCATATAACAGTTAGCTACTTGATAACGACACAGGTCAATAGGGTTATCAGAAGAAAGGTCTGAATATACTTTTTTATGTGTTTTTGCAAAAGCGATATTATTAAAAGCACCGTTGTTTTCAGGTAATTTTTGTTTGATAATATCAGCTTGAATAGTTACGCCTAAGTGATTTGCTTGTCCTGTAAGGTCAGCAGCCACATGATAATCTACGCCATCTTTTTTAAAGTTGCTATTACGAGCATAACACCAAAGAATTGTAGCCATTCCAAGTTCGTGCGCTCTTTCAAAAGCTGCAGCTACTTCTTGAATTTGACGAGTAGATTCTTCTGAACCAAAATAAATAGTTGCTCCAACAGCGACTGCACCCATATTCCATGCACTTTCTACCGAACCAAACATAATTTGGTCAAATTTATTTGGGTAAGTAAGCAGTTCGTTGTGATTGATTTTTACAATAAAAGGAATTTTATGAGCATATTTTCTTGACATTAAAGCAAGATTGCCAAAAGTGGTCGCAACAGCATTACAGCCTCCTGCAATAGCCAATTTTACAATGTTTTCTGGATCAAAATAATCTGGATTTGGTGCAAAAGATGCGCCTCCTGTATGTTCGATGCCTTGATCAACAGGAAGAATAGAAACATAACCTGTATTAGCCAAACGACCTGAACCATAAAGCTGTCCCAAACTACGCAAAACTTGTGGATTGCGATTTGAGTTAGTAAAAATTTTATCTACAAAATCAGGACTAGGAACGTGTAAACGCTCTTTTGAAATAGCAGGTGTAGAAAAATTAAGAAGAGTTTCAGAATCTTGACCTAGAAGTTCAGAAATACGGTCTGTAGAGAGGTTTGCAGTATGCACCATAATTATTTTGAGAAAAAATTAACAGAAAATGAATTTTGAATTTTTTAAAAGTGCTACAAAGGTAACAATTTGAATTCAATTTTGAATAAAATTAGACTGTAAAAATAATCAAAACTATAATCTATCTGTTGATTTGGGTATATTATCGACATCTTCCTCTGTATCAATAGGCTTTCCTGCTTCATTTGCTTCATTTCTCCAGCCATAAGGGTTGGTGTCAGCAGTAGCAATATTTTCATCTATTTCTCCATTTTCTATATCTTCTGAGTAGCTAACTGTTCCTTGTTGCCAACGAATGAGTTTTACTTCATCTTTAAATTTTTGTCTGTTGCCTTCAAAATATTCCACAATAAGGTCTGCTTTGTTTTGAGCTTCTAAGTCTTTGGTTTCACCGTTTTTATAGACGACTATGAATGTACTTGCCATAATTTTAGATAGTTTTGTTAAACGTTTTTTAATTTAATTACTAGATTTTCTATGTATTGATTAACTAAAGGTAAAATGATTTGTTTTTATTAAATTTCTAGGGTTGGTAGAGTATAAACTTCAAGGTAATTAAAGATGAAATACATTTTTTCTACTACATACATTACAGATTATAATTTTGCTTCATAAAGTTGTATCAAAAAACTATTATTCTACGTTGAGGTTGTAAAGAGAAAATATCAGAAAGAAAAACCAAATTTTATCACTTATGCGTACATTGAATTTATTTTTTGCGTTACTTTTTAGCCTGTTTTTTACAAAAACGCTTGCCCAAAATCAAATCGTTGCTTGGCAAACTACTACCTCAGACAAAGCTTCTCAAAAACATAGCGTTCATAATTATGACAATCAAGGAAGATTAATGAGTGTTGAAGAACCTTTACAAGACCTGAAAACGAACTATATTTATGATACACTTGCTAGGTTGAAAAGACTTGACGTATATACAACAGAAGGAATTGTAAATGTAAAATATTTATATGGTTCAGAACCCACAACTATTATCACACATCCAGTTTGGGGAGAACAAAAACGAATTTCATACAAAGATGAAAGAGGAAAAATTACAGAAGAAAAAATCTATCATAATAAAGAACTTGTAAGGCGAATTTTGTATTCTTATACAGCTTTTGATAGTATTTTTGGTAGAGAAGTAGTTAATTTTTACGAACCTACAAAAGATGGCAAAATAACACCAACTTTAGGTTTTATTTTTAGAGGAAATAAAAAGATACAAAACCCTGTCCATAAAAAATATATTACTTATTTTGATGAAAATACACGTCAGCGAACTAAAGAAGTCGTTTTTATAGATGACAAAAAGCCATTAGAAGATAAAATTTATACCTATACAAAAGGAGTAAATAATCAAGTTTTGCTTCAAAAAACACATTATACTAATTACGAAACTAATACTCAAACTGTCGTTTTTTATTCGTATCAAGAAAAAACAAATGCACCTACTTTTGTCAGAACTGAAGTGAGAGAAGGAGAAAATTTACTTTCCTATTCTAGTTTAGAATATATTTATCAAGATGGAACATTATGGCAAATAATCAATCAAAATTTTATGAGTCCGTTTGCTAAGTCTGAAATAAAAACAAATTCTACAAATAATACTTTTACCAAAAAAGTATCTATTTTTAAAGATGCCAAACTGATAAGAGAACGTCATTACGAAGGCGAAACACTAAGTAAGACGATAGATTATCAATACACAAAAGTATGATAAAAAGAGTAGAGTTTTGTATCTTTGTCTAAAAGAAGCAAATGCCTTAAAAGGTGTTTGAGAATATAAAATTACTTAAAATAGACAGCTTTAAAACTGTCTTCTTATATATATGATAGAATTACCAGTTATAAATATAAACGAAAAAAATAAAACTCCAGAAGAATTAAATGGCAAAAAACCTGATTGGTTACGTGTCCGTTTGCCTGTTGGAGAAAATTACAAACAAGTAAATGAGCTTGTGAGTAAACATAAATTACATACTATTTGCCAAAGTGGAAATTGTCCGAATATGGGCGAATGTTGGGGGGCAGGTACAGCAACTTTTATGATTTTGGGAAATGTTTGTACTCGTGGTTGTTCTTTTTGTGCTGTTCAGACAGGAAGACCACCTGAATATGATACTGATGAGCCAAGAAGAGTAGCTGAAGCAATCAGTCTTATGAAAGTCAAACATGCTGTTATTACTTCTGTAAATCGTGATGAACTCAAAGATAGAGGAGCAGAAATTTGGCACAATACCGTAAAATTTACAAAAGAGCTTTCTCCATCTACAACCATAGAAACGCTTATTCCAGATACAAAAGCAAACTGGGAAGCTTTAGAAGTAATGATTTCGGCAGGACAAGAAGTAGTTTCTCATAATATAGAAACAGTTGAAAAACTTTACAAACGTGTACGTCCACAGGCTCGTTATGCACGTAGTTTAGAGCAAATCAAGCGTACAAAAGAATATGGAAAGCGTACCAAAACAGGAATTATGGTAGGTTTGGGAGAAACAAACGAAGAAGTTTTGAAAACAATGGACGACCTTGTAAAAAATGGTTGTGATATTCTGACAATCGGACAATATATGCAGCCTACAAGAATGCACCTTGCTGTTACTGAATACGTACATCCAGAAGTTTTTGACTTTTACAGAGAAGAGGGCTTAAAACGAGGGTTAAAATATGTAGAATCGGGTGCTTTAGTTCGCTCTTCCTACCACGCTGAAAGACACGTAAACGTGTAAACTATATTTTCTGAATAAAATTTATAAACAGTCTTTTTATTTTAAAAAGGCTGTTGTTTTTTATAAAAAAAATAATTAATTAAGAATATAAAAAAATGCAAAAATCAATCTTACTTCTCTTTAGTCTATTTATTTTTTTTACTTCTTGTAATGAAACTAAAAAAACTGAGGAAACCTCTACAAATACGAAAGTTGTAGAAGAAAATACAGAATATACTATACATCAGAAAATAGAGAAACTTGAAGTTCAAGAATTTAGTAATAAAATGACTGAATTGAGAGTTTATAATATTGTTGATGTCAGAACACCAAAAGAATTTGATCAGGCAAGTATTCCGAGAGCCAAAAATATAGACATTAATGCAAGTAATTTTGAAGAAGAATTAGATAAACTAGAACGAATTAAACCATTACTCATTTACTGTAAATCAGGTGGACGTAGTACAAAAGCTGTAGAAAAAGCAAAAGAAATGGGTTTCGAACGCATTATCGAATTAGATGGTGGAATGGAAAGTTGGAAAGAAGCCAAAATGGAAACTGCACACGCTATTTAAACAATCAAAAATTATTTTTCCCTACAAAAAAACAAATACAAAATGAAAAATATATTCTTTCTTCTAATCATCATTAGTTTATTATTTTCTTGTACCAATAACAAAGATGAAAATAAAAGTTCTACAGAAAATACTTCCCCTCAAAAAATAGAAAAGTTAATACCTCAGGATTTTGCAGTTGAAATGACAGAGTTGAAGAGTTTTAATCTCATTGATGTCAGGACAACTCAAGAATATGAACAAGGAAATATTTCTAAAGCAAAAAACATTAATTTTAATGATGCTAGTTTTGGAGAAGAATTGAATAAGTTGGAAAAAAATAAGCCACTTTTTATCTACTGCAAATCAGGTGGACGTAGTGCAAAAGCTGTAGAAAAAGCAAAAGAAATGGGTTTCGAACATATCATTGAACTAGATGGAGGAATTGAAAGCTGGAATGATGCCAATGTAGAAACAACTCATGGCATTGAATAAATAATTTTTTCAAGTTTATCTTTATAATAGAAGCAAGTGAAATCAAGTAGGTTAGAAGCGTTTAGTGATGGTGTTTTGGCAATCCTTATCACCATTATGGTTTTAGAGATGAAAGTTCCGGCAGAGGCTGCTTTACACGATTTGGGTGAAGTATATACTATTTTTTTAAGTTATATTTTGAGTTTTTTATATTTAGGGATTTATTGGAACAATCATCATCATCTATTTCAAGCTACTGAGTATGTAAATGGAAAAGTGCTTTGGGCAAATCTACATTTGCTTTTTTGGCTTTCTTTGATTCCTTTTGCTTCTGGTTGGGTAGGAAGAACTAGTTTTTCAGCTGTTCCAAGTGCCTTATATGGAGTGGTTTTGTTTATGAGTGCTGTTGCTTATTTCATTTTGCAATATTTGATTCTCAAAATTCATGGGAAAGACTCAGTATTAAATAAAGCTATTGGAAAAAACTATAAAAGTAAAATTTCACTAGTTTTGTATGCTCTTGCCGTTCCTCTTTCTTTTGTAAGTCAATGGATTTCTATTTCTATATATTTAGGTGTTGCTTTTTTATGGATTGTTCCTGATAAACGAATAGAAAATACACTTTATAAAGAAATAAGAAAAAATCAAGAGGAAGGGAATGACAAAGAAATAGAGAATATTTCTTAAAAATAAATTTATAAAATAGGAGTAAAGAAAAATGCAAGAAGAACAAGGAATATTTTCACAAGGAAAAGTAATTTTGATAGACAAACCTCTTACTTGGTCGTCTTTTGATGTAGTAAACAAAATCCGTTATGCTATCAAAAAATATGAACAAAAGAAAAAAGTAAAAGTCGGACATGCAGGAACGCTTGATCCTTTAGCAACAGGTTTACTAATTCTCTGTTCGGGCAAAATGACAAAGCAAATTGAAGATTTTCAAGGACAAGAAAAAGAATATGTTGCTCAAATTACCTTTGGTTTTACGACAGCTTCTTATGATTTGGAATCAGAATTAGAAAATCAAAAAGAGGTTTCTAATCTTACCCTAGAAAAAATTGAAAGTGCATTAAAAGACTTTCAGGGAGAAATAGACCAAATTCCACCTATTTTTTCGGCTGTTCAAGTAAATGGAAAAAGAGCCTATCAATCTGCCCGAGAAGGCGAAGAAGTCAAACTCAAATCAAGAAAAGTAACAATTTCAGAATTAGAAATAACAGAATCCAATTTATCAGAAAATGAAGCAATTATTTCTTTGAGAATTGTTTGTAGTAAAGGAACTTATATCAGAAGTTTAGCCCATGACTTAGGACAAAAATTAGAAACAGGCGCACATCTTTCAGGACTTCGTCGTACAAAAATAGGCGACTTCAACATTGAAGAAGCACAGACCATTGAGCAGTTTTTGGAAGAGTGGAAGCCAAAAGCAGTAAAAGAATAATTATAAAAAATAATTTAACTATTTCAAGTAGTTTTTTTGTGGGTAGATACTTTATTTGTACTTATATTTGTAATTATTTGATTTTTTATTGAATTTTTTGCGTTATAGTATTTTAAAATAGGTTAGTTTGAAGTTTCTTTTTCTAACCGTTTTTAGTAAAACTGACCAAAAAACTAACATAATCTTTGTTGGTATTTTAGCTTAACAATACCAATAAACAACAATAACCTCTATTTCTTGCTAGAAAAAAAAAACGAATTTTTAAATTATGATACAGGAAAAATTATATGAATTGAGAAATTCATTTTTGCTTTATATTGAAGATAGAGGACTTACAGTTTTGATGCGTCCTTTTACTACCCTTTTTCAAATTGCATTTTCGATGTGGACGTTCTTTAATTTTTTTTGGATTATGGTCGTTTGTGCGCCTTTTATTATTATTCCAATCTTGATTGATGAGAAAAGAGGTGGAACTTTTGCTTTCAAAATCATGAAGATTTGGGGTTTTAGTTTTAGTTTCTTGAGTGGAATTATTTATAAAATAAAAAACAAAAAAACACTTCAAAAAAATCAACCCTATATTTTTGTAGCTAACCACAATTCATTTTTAGATTCACCAGCTATTACTCTTGCTATTCCAAATCAGTTTAGAGCTTTAGGAAAAATTGAGATTTTGAAAATGCCTGTTTTTGGTCTAATATTCAAATACATTGGTGTTATCGTTGATAGAAGTAGTATGGAAAGTAAAAGGCGTAGTCTAAGACAAGTAAAAGAAAAACTAAGAAAACAGATTCATGTAATGATTTTTCCAGAAGGAACAATGAATAATTCAGGGCATGATATGTTGCGTTTTCATGAAGGAGCTTTCTTAGTTGCTATCGAAACCCAAACTCCTATTGCGCCTATTGTAATAAAAAATACACGAAAAATGCTTCCTAAAAATAGTTGGAGAGTAAAAGCAGGATTTGTTGAAGTAGAATTTTTAGAACCTATTTCTACTGAAGGAATGGCGATTCAAGACCTACAAAAACTCAAATTGCAAGCCTTTGAAATGATGCAAAATGCTTATCTGAAAAATTAAATAATTTATGAAAATCTATCTTACACCTGGACCATCTGAAAATTATTTTATAGTAGAAGAAGCTATAAAAGAAGCCTTACAAAAAAAAATAACGGCAATTTCGCATCGTAGTAAAGATTTTAAAGCAATTTTTGAGCATACAACTACACAGCTTAGAGAACTTTTACAAATTCCTGATAATTTTTCTATTGCCTTTACAGGTTCTGCCAATGAAATTTGGGAACGAATTCTTCAAAATTGTGTAGAAAAAGAAAGTTTTCATTTAGTAAATGGGTCTTTTTCAAAGAAATTTTATCAGTTTGCTGAGCAGCTCAATCTTAGCCCATCTAAATATGAAGTTGAGTTTAGTGAGGGTTTTTTAGTAGAAAATATTGATGTTTCTGATTCTGCTGAGCTTATTGCTGTTATTCAGAACGAAACAAGCAGTGGTGTTCAGTTTACCATCGAAAATATTGCAAAGATTAGAGAACTAAATAAAGACAAACTTATCGTTGTCGATGCTGTTTCTTCATTGCCTTACGCCAATCTTGATTTTTCTGTAATAGATTCTGTTTATTTTTCTGTACAAAAAGGTTTTGGTGTTCCTGCTGGATTAGGTGTTTGGGTTTATAATCAAAAAATGATTGATAAAGCTCAACAATTAGAAGCCAAAGGTAAAAGCATCGGAACATATCACTCTCTTTTAGAACTTGATAAATATGCTAAAGACAATCAAACTCCTGAAACGCCAAATGTTTTAGCCATTTTTGTATTGGGAAAAGTAATTGAAGCAATGAATAGAAAGGGAATTGCGATGATTCGAAGAGAAACTGATTATAAAGCAGAATTATTGTATCATACTTTAGAGCAATCTGAGTTTTTATCGCCTTTAGTAAAAGAAAAATCTCAACGCTCTAAAACAGTTATTGTAGCAAATGTAGAGAAAGGAACTTCTTCTGATGTGGTTGCTTTTTTAGAAAAAAAGGGAATTATAATTGGAAAAGGATATGGGAATTTTAAAGATTCTCAAATCCGTATTGCTAATTTCCCAACTCATTCTAAAGAACTCATAGAACAGGTAGCTGATTTCTTGATGGAATATGGCAAATAAATAATGAAATCTAAATTTTTAATTCTTTAGTAAAATATATAAATTGTAGTGATAAACAAATTCTGCTTTGATTAATCAACTACTACTATTTATATTAATTTTTATAATATGCCTTTATTTGAAGAAAAACACCTTACTATTCATCATGACGAAGATACAAATTGTATTCATATGCAATGGATTGGTTTTGCCACTTCCCAAAAGTACAGACACGGAATGAATACAGGACTGGAGAAAGTGAAAGAAAAAGAAGTTACTAGGTGGCTTGCAAACATGGCAGAAATGGGAGCTATTACGCCAGAAGACCAAAAATGGACAAATGAAGATTGGTTTCCTCGTCTTTTAGAGTCTGGCATCAGAACGGCTGCTGTGGTGATGTCAAAAGATGTTTTCAATCAACTTGCTGTCAAAAAGATAGGAGAAGAGATGACTGATAATAATTATACTATGCACTTTTTCGATAATCTTGAGGAAGCAAAAGAGTGGTTAAAGAACTATCAAATTCAAGACAAAGAAACTATTATGGCAGAACAAAAACAGGAAGAAGCCTAAACAAGAATTGATAATAAAATAACATTTTTCAACAAAAAACAGTATTCTCTGAAATGGAATACTGTTTTTTTTATTTAGCTTGAATTATAAATTACAAGTAGCTAAGATTTACTCAGATGAATAAATCTGTTATAGACCTCTTTAAATATTTACTGTTTCTCGTTTTCGTTTTACTTTTCTATGTAAAAAAACAGCTAAACTACTTGCTGTCAGAACAATGATAGGAACTAGCCAATTATCAGATAAATAGCCCATTTGTCCGATAAAAGTAAAAATAAACACAAATAAAATATTCAAAAAAATCACAATTCCTACAATATAATAATGACTACAACCGATGTCTAAAAGCAAGTGATGAATATGATTACGGTCAGGTGAAAGAGGAGAACGCCCAGACAAAGCTCTCAGCATAAAGACACGAATAGTATCAAAAAGAGGATAAACCATCAGAGCAGAAAGCAAAGCCAAAGGAGCAACAATATGTAACTCGCTTGTTTCAGGTAAAGCTGCATTTTTATTCAGAAAAATAATTAAAAGACCAGTAGCTAAAAAACCAAGCATTAAAGAGCCTGTGTCGCCCATAAAAATTCTGGCAGGACTGTAATTATAATACAAAAAACCTCCTACACTTCCCAAAACAGCCAAGCACATAGCCGAAAGGGCAAAACTACCCTCTAAGGCAAACCAAAGTCCGAAAAAACTAAAAACAATTAAGGCAACCGAACCTGCTAATCCATCAATTCCATCAATTAAATTAAAAGCATTTGTAATTACAATGACTATAAAACCAGTAACTAAATAGCTAAAAATGATATGTAATTCATATACTCCCAAAAAACCATATAGAGAATAAATACGAATATCCCCAATTAGAAGTACAGCTATTGCTACAAATTGCCCTATCAATTTCCAAAAAGCACTCAAAGGTAAAAAATCATCTCGCATACCTACTACTACCATAACCAAGACAGCACCAAGTAAAAATTCCATATTCAGCGTCATATCTACAAAAGACCATACTAATGTAGAAATAATAAAACCAAAAAAAATTCCTACTCCTCCAAAAGAACAAATTTTACCAGTATGAACTTTTCGTTCATTGGGTACATCGTGTATGTTGCGAGCATTAGCAATCTTGATGATTTCGGGAATGAGGAGTAAACAGACTGCAAAAGCAGTACCTAGGCTAAGAAGTAATTTAATCCAAGTCATAATGAGGTTATTAGATAATGATTTTGATAAAAAGTGAGATGTTATCTGTTCAAATTCATTTTAATTAAATAATAATTCTTTAGGTGTAACGTGTATTTATTTTTTGATAAATAGAGTTAGGAATAGCCTTTTTAGAATCTTTTGTTATATCTAGTTTTTCGTTTGTGCCTTGTTGAGATGGTATCAAGTTTTTGGATATATATACTTGTTTTTCATCTTTCTGTAAAAAATCAAACTGCCAATCTAACAAATTATTTTTCCAAAGATACGCCAAACCAATTACTAATATAAGAATAAATAATAACCCTTCTGTGAACGCATATATTTTCCAACTACTTTCTATTGCTTGTAATTTAGAATCAATCAAGATTTTTGACCAAGGAAATAAAAATATAATTTCTACTTCAAAGAGTACAAAAACTAAGGCTATCAAATAAAAACGAATATTAAACTTACCCCAACTTCCAATTACAGTTTCTTCTCCACATTCATAAGTAGATAGTTTTTCTTTTGTTGGATTATGGGGGCGAAAGATTTTTCCAATGCTCAAAGAAATTAGAGCAAAAAAAGCTCCTATAATTAAAAAAAGTAAAACTAAACCAAAACTAGAAACAGAACAAAGCATATAGAATTAATTATAAATTAGAGAAAAATTATTATTTCGACCTGTTCATAAATTTTTATTGGTTCAAAATTAGTCCTTGAGCCTATATCCTAATCTTGTTTTGGTGCGAATCATTTCTTTTACTGCGTCCATATCTGAAACAGAATCAAATGATTTTTTTGGAACAACATACACAATATGCCTATTTTGATAAATAAGCAAATAATGTTTGAATTCTCTTATTTTATATATTCTTCGCCAAGTAAGAGTGGTATGACTCTCTAAAGTAACTACTTCTATGCGTTCAGGTTCAAAATAAAATGTAGTTAATTCTGAAAGAGAAGGATTTTTTTCGAAATACGTCTTTGTCCTCAAATAAGTAAGGATGGGTAAAACTAAAAATAAAACCACCATCAAACTTAAAAGTAAACCAAGTTTTAGGTCTGAGTCAGCCCATTGTCCATCTGTAATACGTTTCTCTAAAAGCATTACGATGAGCATGGTCGCTAAAAAAATACTCAACCAAACCATTTTGCTACGTAATAATAGCGAAAAATTTAGTCGAAGATATTCTTCAAAATTGAGCTTTGCCTTTACTTCTATTATTTTTTCTTTTTCTTCTTTCATACTACAAATAACGCTTTTTTTAAGCAAAAATAAAGAATAGAATACCAAAAAATCAAAACATTTTAACTTTCGAAAGTCATTTATGCTCAAAAACATAATTTTTTTCTTATTCTATTTCATAAACTGCACGAACAGGATAATGATCTGAAAAAGGAACTTCTCTATGAGTATTGAAGTAAATACAATCTAACTTTTCACTATCATAAAACTGATTGTCTATTCTAAGAAAAAATAATTTCCCATTGAAAGTAAATCCTGTTCCTAATCCTTTACTCTCAAAAGAGTTTTTGAGGTTTCTACGAAGTTTGAAATAGGTATAACTATAAGGCAAATCGTTCAAATCGCCACACAAAATAACTGGATATGGACTTGTTGCTATATGATTGATAATAGTCTGAACCTGCTGCGCTCGCATAGAAAAGCCTCTTTTGAGCCGTTTGCCTGCATACCAAAAAGTTTGTTCGGGCTGGTCTATGAGTTGAAGTTCATTTTGATTGATACTCATTGATTCTAAATGAACATTATAAATTCTGATTGTATCTTTTCCTTTTACTATATCAGCGAAAATAGCACCATTATCAGTTCGAACTCTAAAAGGAACTTCTCCTTTACTTATAAATGGATATTTTGAAAAAATAGCTATACCAAACTGTCCCTTATTATGATTAGCAGAGGTATAACGAACATGAAAGTAATAAGGGTTGTCTGAATCTTGTGCTGATAATTGTTCTCTAGTATTAAACGTTTTGGCACTTTCTGAATTATAAAAATCTTGAATACATTTTATCTCTGAAGTGTCATTTTTTATCCACTTAATTGTATTCTTTGTTATTGTATGCTTATTATCTCTCTCTTGATAGACATCAAATTCTCGTACGTTATAAGACAAAACAGATAAAGATTTTTTACTTTTTTCTACGTCTTCTTTCCAAACTCCTCCCAAACTTATGCTGGCTTGCCAAAATGGAAAACCTATAATCAAAACAAATAAGGAATAAAGTGCGTACCATCTTTTGCGCCACCACCAAAGAAAAACAAAAAATACATTGGCTATTAAACAAAAAGGAATAAGCATTGATACAAAACCTGAAATCCAAAAATATTCAGGGGAAACAAGAACCGATAAATAAGAAATTACCGAAATTACCAAAATAAGACTATTGATAAAACGAAATGTACGACGTGCATTTCGTCTGCGCCAAGAGTCATATTTTACTTTTCTTCTTCGTGAACTACGAGAACGGTTTGTAGAAGGCATAGAAAACTTTTACAGCTTATTTTTTAGATAGGATAAATGTCTGTTTTATAGAATATACATTTTTTTTGAAGTTTATAAAAGTAGAACGTAATGATTTGGTTTTACGTTGAGGGTTTTTGGTTATTTTTTTAGAAATTATCTAATTAGGTATCAGCCAAGGAATACCAAATTTTCCTTCTTTTAGATATATATCTATACTATCATTTTTTTCTAACTCATAATACATATCTTCTGAAACTTGTATATCATCTGCTGGAGCTGTTTCATGCCATTTATTTAGTTCAAAGTGATAGGTAGTTACATCACCAGAGCTTATTCTTTTATCTATAATTTGGGCTTTGTATTTTTTTGCTGGAGTGTCATCATAAATAGTATTAGTGAGTGTTATTGCACCAAAACTATATCCAAAGAAAAGTACCCAAAGAAACAAAGCACGAAAATAACTACTTACTTTCTTTACAATAAAATCTTTTCCTATTGATATTACTAAAGTCAGTAGAGTAGCTAATACAAGAGAAGGAGTCCAAATAGGAGAATAATCAAATATATTTACATCAAGCATAGCCCGTAAGCCTACTATCAAACACGGTAAAGTAAAACCTATCGCTGTAGTAGGTCTTTTATCACTCTTCGAATCTGTATAAGCGATTAGACCAGACGAAAATTTGGGAATTAAGATGCCTATCAACACAACAATAATACCTGCCAAAACAGCAAAATTATAAGGTTTTGGATAAAAAGCTAACCACATTGAATTACCAATAGCTAAAGCATTGTATGAATAAGTTACATATTTTGCCGTTTTTAATTTTTGTTGATAAGATGGAGAAAGAAGAACATCGGCATTTTTCATTACTTCTGCTTTTTCTTCCTCTTGTCTTATGGTATCTAGGTTGGGAAACTTTGTATCTAGCCAAGCATGTATCTTATCAATATCTTTTAAATACTTAGAAATTCGCATACGCTTTTTACCAGAAAAAACAGAAACATAGTTTTGAGTTTTATTAAATCCTGTAATCTCATCAAAGGAAAAAGAATAATTATTAAAAAGTCCTTTTGAATAAACTCTGTCTTCTTCAATGACAAATTTTGCATAAAAAACTTCAAATAGACTTACTATTCCCAATGCTGAAATGGGTAAAGTAAATATAGAGAATAATAATAAGTAAGCTATCCAAATATCTTCTCCTTTGCTTTCTGAATAATAAGGAATCAGCATTAGTCCTATGCCTAACCCTATAAATAAAACTCCTGCTATACCCATAAATATAGCCCAACCTTTTGGTAGTTTGTATATTCCTTGCATAAAATATTTTTTTATTCAATTTTTACTCAACAGCTTCCTCTACTAATGTACTATCTTTTTCAGGATAACGCTCATAATAAGGTGTAGGACAATAATAACGACGTTTTATTTCGACAGAAGGCTGTAAAAAAGGAGCTTTTCTGATTCCAGAAGTTTTATCAGCATAAAGACTTTGCATATAGAGTCCAAAAATAGGAAGTGCTGTCTTTGAGCCTTCTCCTACATCGGAGGTACGGAAACGAATAGCTCTGTCTTCTCCTCCTACCCAAACACCAGTTACCAAATCTCTTGTTACACCCATATACCAACCGTCTGCAAAATTGGAAGAAGTTCCTGTTTTACCTCCTACATCATTGTTATTTCCCAAAATGCCATACGACCACAGACCTAATGATGTTCCGTGTGGTTCTTGTGTACCTCCTTTGAGCATATAACCCATTAGCCAAGCTGATTCTTTGGATAAAGCACGATGAGATTCGCCATGAAAATAATGAAGGGTTTTGCCATGTTTGTCTTTTACCTGCCATAAAATCTGAGGTTCTTGCCACATTCCACCATTCATAATTGTTGCATAAGCTCCAGCCATTTCGAAGAGTGATACATCACTAGAGCCTAATCCAATAGAAGGAACTTCTGCTAAAGGTGAAGTAATTCCCATTTTTTTAGCATAATGAGCAACAGTTGTCCAACCTACTTTCTCGGTTAGTTTGGCTGTTACAGTATTTATCGAACGCCCCATAGCATGTCTTAAAGTCATATTTCTATTGGTGTTTGTCCAGTCGGCATTATGAGGAGTCCAAATTTTCTGTTCGCCATTTTCTTCGTATCTAATAATAGGATTGGTATCTAAAATTGTATCACAAGGAGACATATTTAATGAATCAATAGCAGTTGCATAGACAAACATTTTGAATGTCGAACCTGGTTGTCTTTTGGCTTGTTTTACTTGGTCATACTTGAAATATTCAAAATCAAGACCACCTACCCACGCTTTTATATGTCCACTATAAGGGTCTAAAGAAACCATTCCTGCCCTCATAATTTGCTTATAATATTTTATAGAATCAATACTAGAAAGTGTAGTGTCTTTTCTATGACTTATATTTTCCCAACTAAAAACCGTCATTTTTTTAGGTTTTTCTAGCAAAATTTGAATAGAATCGCTTTGTTTTCCATATTTTTCTACTAAATATTTGTAGTAATCTGTTTTGGCTATATTATTCTCAATATAATTTTCAATTGGTTTTTTGTTACTATCTGTCCAAGGAACTAAACCTTTCCATTGCTGATGAAATTTTTCTTGAAGAACAGGCATTTGTTTGGCTATGGCTGCCTCTGCATGGGCTTGAATTTTGGAATCAATGGTAAGGTAAATTTCTAATCCGTCTGCATATAAATCATATCCGTTTTTATCACACCAATTTTTCAACTTTTGTGTGACATAGTTTTTATAGTAGGTGCTATTTCCTGTTTCGGCTACTTCATAAAAAATAGTTAAGTCTAAAGGTAACTCTTTAAGAGAATCTACTAAGTGGCGAGTTAGATACTTATATTTTCTCATCTGATTCAAAACCGTATTTCGTCTATTTATTGCCTTTTCAGGATTACGAAGAGGATTATAAGTAGAAGGAGCTTTCAAAAGACCAACTAGTAGAGCTGATTGATGAATTTCTAAACTATCAGGAGAAGTAGAAAAATATTTCTTTGCTGCTGCATGAAGTCCAAAAGTATTATTTCCAAAGGTAACTTCATTGAGATACATTGTCAAAATCTCACTTTTTGTATAGGAACGCTCTAAACGAACAGCCATAATCCATTCTTTTGCCTTTGCTACAATGGTACTTAATAGTCCTTTATCGCCTAGTTTTCCTACGTTTTCTTGCGAACGAGTATCAAACATATTTTTAGCGAGTTGCTGACTGATTGTACTGCCTCCTCTGTTATCTCCTTTTAAAAGAGCTAAGAAAATACCAAAAGTAGCCTCTGCATCAATACCTGAATGATTTTCAAAACGAGCATCTTCGGTAGCCAAAAGAGAAAAGATTGTCATTGAGTCTATATCTTCATATTTTAAAGGTGTTTTGTTCTGACTATAATAACGAGCTACTTCTATGCTATCAGCTGTATAAACGACAGAAGGTAAAGGCGTTTTTGGATTCTCAAGAGCTTTCAAAGATGGAATTGTACCAAAAAAGCCAAACCAATTAAAAGCAATGGCAGCAAAAAATAAGATTATACTCATAAGTCCTATGCCTGTTATCCACCACAACACACGACAAAAACGTATTATCTTCGATTCTCCTCTTGGAAAACTGAATAATAAACGCAATTTATTTGCTGATTGCTTTAAAATTGAAAGGTAGTTTTTCATTTAGGTTTTTAGCAAAAAAAATATTTTTAGAATCAATACAGTAAAATTACATTTATAAATTAGAATTAACAAAATGACTTTGTTTTGAAATGGGGACAGTGTAAAATTATTTATATAAGTTTTGTACCTTTGCACCATGTTATTTTTTAAATAGAAAGATATTAAAAGTTATGAGTCACTCTAATCAGGATATACAAACTAAAAACATCATCATTGCCATTGATGGTTACTCAGGCTGTGGTAAGAGTAGCACTGCAAAAACTGTCGCTTCTCGTTTAAGTTATGCCTATATTGATACAGGAGCTATGTATAGAGCTGTAACACTCTATTTTTATCGTCATCGTATCGAACATACAGACAAAGAACAGGTCAGAAAAGCACTCACTTCTATTTTATTAGAATTTAAGTTTGATGAAGAAACTAAAAGTAGCCATATTTTTTTAAATGGCGAAAATGTAGAATCACTTATTCGTCAAATGCACATTTCAGAGCGTGTAAGTCAGGTAAGTACGATTGCAGAAGTGCGTCATTTCTTGGTGGCACAGCAGCGTTTGATGGGAAATAACAAAGGTATTGTTATGGATGGAAGAGATATCGGAACAGTTGTCTTTCCTAATGCAGAGCTTAAAGTATTTATGACGGCACAAGTGGCTACTAGAGCTTTACGTCGTCAAAAGGAATTGGAAGGTTTAGGACAAAATGTAGAGCTTTCTGAAATCATTAATAATCTTGAAAAGCGAGATTTGATAGATTCTACTCGTCAGGAAAGTCCTCTTCGTAAAGCTGATGATGCTATTGAAATCGATACTACCAATTTAGAATTTGAAGAGCAGGTGGAGAGAGTTTTAGAGTTAATGAATGAAAAAATATTTAAAACTATAAGTTAATGAAAAGCTTGTTCTTTAATACTGTAGCTTCATATGAGGATATGTTAGCTGAAACAGCAGAATTGGTTAAACTAGAAAAAGAGAAAGGTAATGAAATCTATTTTATAGGTTGTAATGCAAGTATAGATCACTGTTTTGCCATCAAAAATAAGGAGTCTCATATCACTTGTATCAAATGTCAATATCAACAAAGAACAATTCTAAAAGATTTACAAATAGGAGAGAAGAATATGTTTTTTTTAAAGAAAAATACAGCCAAACCTTATCCTTTCGAAGCCTCAAAACATATAGAAGAAGTAAAATCTTATACCTATAGAGATATAAATTTAGGAATAGGTATTGCTTCCTCTTTTATTTCTTCTACAAGAGATGTAGATGCCGATATAAAGGACAATAAAGAACTCTTAAAAGCCATAACAAATACAGCCCATACAATAATTGATTCGATAATTCCAATATTTAAGGAGGTAAAACCTGATAAGGTATATTTTTATAATGGAAGAGTTGTAGAGTATAGAACTGTTTTAGAATATTGTAAAAATCAAAATATACCTTTTACCACTTATGAGGTAGGAAGTACAATTAATAAATATACAACTTTTGAAAATACATTGCCTCACGATACTAATTTAAGTGGACAACTTGCAGTAGATTTTACTAATAAAAATCCTAAAGAATCTCAAGAAAAAGGAACAGATTGGTTTATAAACAGAAAACAAGGAAGCGTTGCCAAAGATAAAATAGATATTAATTATATTGGACATCAAAAGAAACATAAATTACCAGAAAGTTTCCAAAAGTATAAAGAAGACGGAAAACATATCATTTCTATTTTTAATTCATCAGAAGATGAAATAGCTTCATTAGGCAATGATATTTGGAAAACGTATGGAAGACAGAGTGATATTATGAATCAAGTAATAGAAGACTTTAATAAAAATAATCCAGACTATGTTTTCTATATCAGAGTACATCCGAATCAAAAAAACTTAATTGATTCAGCTGAAGTTCAAAAAATAATTCAGATACCTCAAAAATATACTAATGTAGAAGTTATTCTTCCAGCCGAAGATATAGATACTTATGCACTTATGAAAGAGAGTGATAAAGTACTTAGCTTTGGGTCTACGACAGGGATAGAAGCAACTTTTTGGGGAAAACCTTCAATAGTATATGGTTCAGCATTTTATAAAAATATTCCAAATGCTGCCTACTTTCCAAGCTCTTTTGAAAATTTGATAGAAACACTAAAAAACAAAACTCTCAAGCCTTTATCTAAAGAAGCTGCAATTATTTATGGTTATTATATTAGCGAAAGAGGAGAGGATTTAAAGCATTATAAATACCCTCTTTTTACAAAAAATAATAGGTTTGAAAGTAAAAAAAATATCAGCTTTCTATATTTAAAAATGTACAATTTTTTAATAAACCATAGTTTTCCAATGCGATTTTTTCCTCAAAAAAAATTCTATAATCTCTTTTTAAGAAAATAATTATTTATATGAAAACGCCTTTGATTTCTATAATTATTCCTTGTTATAATGGAGAACATTTTATAGAAAATGCTATACACTCTTGTATTCAGGAAACATATCAGAATGTAGAAATAATAGTTATTGATGATGGCTCTAAAGATACTTCTAAGAAAGTAGTTGAAAATTTATCACACCAATTATCTCAAATCAAACCTATCTTTCAAGAAAACAAAGGTGTTTGTGCTGCCCGAAATGCAGGATTAGAAATTGCTAAAGGAGATTTCTTTATCTTTTTAGATGCTGATGATATTCTACTTCCTAATTCAATTTTTCATCTCGTAGAATTACAAAAAGAGACAAATACTGATGTTGTAGTAGGGCTTACAACACTAAATACAAAGAAAGAACTTTTAAAAAATGATTTTTCTTTTTTTGAATATTTAGACAACCCAATAGCAAGTCTTATAAAAAAATGGTGGCCTATTTCTGCTGTAATGGTGAGAAACAATAAAATAAAATGGGATGAAACCATGAAAGTATGGGAAGTAGTAGATTATTTCTTCAGACTTCTGCTAGAGTATAATTTTTCTTGTACTTTTACAGACTATTACGTCAGCCAAATAAACGACTATGAAAATGAGGATAGAATCACAACAGCTTATAATCATTATGAGCCAATTAATTCAGCAAAGTTTTTTGCTCGTCTTTATCAAATGTTGAAACAAAATAATAAAATTGATTATCAAAAGACAGAAGCTCTTAATTATCAACTTATGAATTTTGTATATCAAGCATTTCAAAACAATTTGACTATTGAAAAATATATCTATCAAAGCATACAAAGAAAACAACTCAAAACAGCTTCCAACTTCAAAAGCACAGGACTAACAGGCTGGTGTTATTTTTTTGGTGTAGAAAAAGGAATGAAATTGTTTTTTCAAGCTAATAAAGTAAAATCATTATTTATAAAATAGTATTACAAAATAATACGAAATCATTTAATTTAAAATACGAACTAATTTTCACTATTCATGACTACAATTTCTCCTTCTAATACAAGCATAAAAAATAAAGCAAAAATGATTGAAAGTTTTGATTGGGTTATACTAGGAGGTGGAGCTGTCATTCAAGAATTCTATATTCCAGTTTTTCAAATTCTACAAACAGATTTAGACCTAAAAGAGAATATATCTATCATAGAACCTTCTGAAAAAGAGCAAGAAAAATTGAATCATTTTGGTGTGAATGTAGTTCAAGAAGATTTTGAAAGCTTTTTGAATAAGTATACTCCAAAGAAAGATAGACCAACATTAGTAATTATTGCATTACCTAATTTTTTGCATTTTAAGGCAATGCAAATCTGTATTGAAAAAGGACTTGATGTTTTGTGTGAAAAACCTCTGACTTTGGATAAAGAGAGTTCTTTAGAGCTTTATGAGCAAGCAAAACAAAAAAATGTAATTGTAGCTGCTGCCATGGTTAGAAGAAAATTAGCAAGTCTGAAATCATTACAGTTTATTGTTGAGAATAATATAATAGGAAATATAAAAGAGATAAAAGTAGCTGATGGAGGAAATTTTGCTTGGGTAGCTGATAGTTATGATTTTTATAATGGAAAAAATGGAGGCGTTTTGGCTGATATGGGTATTCATTATTTGGATATGTTATATAGCCTTTTTGGAGACTTAGAACCTATTGAATATCAAGAAGATTGGAAAGGGAGAACAGAAGCAAATTGTACCTATTCTCTTAAAACAAAAGAAAATGTTCCTGTTACTTTAGAGTTTTCTCGTACACATACGTTAAAAAATAGACTTGAAATAATTGGAGAGAATGGGAAAGCATGGATAGCAAAAGATAATTTTGAAAAAGCATTCTTTCAAAACAAAAAAGATTTATCTGTTCGCACACTACGAAATGAAGAACCTTTTTCAGCTTCTGATCTACTTACTCATACATTTGAAGCTGCCTTTGTACAACAAATTTATGACTTTGCTCAAGCAGTAAAAGCTAAAAAAGAAGGTGAAAAAGAAATTAACTATGTGGATGCTAAGCAAGCCTCAAAAACAGTAGCTTTAGTAGAATGGGCATACAAAAAACGAAATACTTCTACTTCTTTTATAAGTAAAGAGGCTAGTAAATACTTCATTACAGGAGGAACAGGTTTCATAGGAACAGCTTTAATAAATCGTTTGGCAGAAGAAGGACATCAAATCACTGCACCTGTCAGACATTACCGAAATTGTGCTTCTATTTCAAGATGGGAAAATGTAGAAATGCCTCGTCTAAACTTATTAGATTATGAAGCTGTAAAAGAAGCTACAAAAGGAAAAGAGTATATTTTTCATTTGGCAGTAGCTGCTGATGGAAGTAATGCCTATGAAGTAAATGTAAATGGAACAAAAAATTTAGTAAAAGCTGCAACAGAAAATGGAGTAAAAGGAATAGTCATTACAAGTACTATGAATGTATATGGATTTCCTACATCACCAGCTACAAATGGAGTTGTCGATGAGTCTTGGAATGATAAAAAAGTAGTTCCTGCGGGGCAAAATTATGGTGCGACTAAAGCTGTTATGCAAAAATGGGCGTTAAACTGGGCAAAAAAACACCCAGAATTACATCTTTCTATCGTAAATCCGACGTGTGTATATGGAGTAGAGGGCAAAACTTATACAACACTGCCTTATTTTTTAAGAGATGTAAATCGTTTTACTTGGATAAACAATGGACAAGGAATTGCAAATTATGTCTATATTGATAATCTTTTAGAAGCAATGTTACTAGCCTTGCATACACCAAAGGCACATGGCGAAAATTATATTATCAATGATGGATATACGACTTGGAAAGAGTTTTTGACTCCTCTTCTATTAGATAAAGCTCAGAATATTCCTTCTCTGACGAAAAATGAACTAGAAAAAGGAAGTTTTACTAAATCAGAAAATCTTATAGTTACAGCCAAAAGTCTGCTTGGAAGTTATGAAATGATGGAAATCATAAATCGTAATCCTTCTTTGAAATCACTCAAAAAAATAGCTTTATCAATTACACCAAACGTAAAGCAAACAGTCTATCAACATAGAGAAAATACAGCAGATTTTACTTCTATAATGAAGCCAAGTGAACCAACTTTCAATCCTCCAAACTGGCTCAATAGTTTATTTGCTGATACTCCAACAAAATTCTCTTCTCAAAAAGCAAAAGACCAATTGAATTGGAATCCAAAAATTGATTTTCAAGAAGGAATGGAACTGACGACAAAATGGCTTAAAGAACAAGTATTTTTAGATGTAGAATAATATTTAAAAAAATGAAAGTAAAACTCATTTCCACAGCCTTTGTTGGTGTTTTAGTGAAACGACACCAACAAAAACACAACCAACTATGAAACTCATTTCTGTTATTATTCCTGCTTATAATTGTGAATCTTTTATAAAAGAAACTTTAGAGAGTGTATTTAATCAAAGTATTGGAATAGAAAATCTAGAAATAATACTGATTAATGATGGCTCAACAGATAATACTCTATCTATTTTAAGAGAATATGAGAAGCAAGATCAAATTACTTTGATAGATACACCTAATAGAGGAGTAAGTGCTGCTAGAGAAACAGGTAGAAATATAGCAAAAGGAGAATATATTCAATATTTGGATAGTGATGATTTGCTTACTTCTCAAAAAATAGAAATTCAATATAAAGCATTGGAAGAAAATAAAGCTGATATAGCGTATGGAGATTGGCAAAAATTTTCTGAAAGAAATAATACTAAAACCCTTTTGGATAAAACAGAAAGACAAATAGAAGGAGATGAAGAAGTGGCTCTTTTTACAGACTTTTGGTGTCCTCCTGCGACTATTTTATATTCTAAATCTATTGTCCATAAAATAGGAAGTTGGAACATGGATTTACCAATCATTCAAGATGCTCGTTATTTTTTAGATGCAGCTATTCATAAAGGTAAATTTGTTTATACTGAGGGAGTAATGGCAGAATATAGAGTTTCAGAAGGTACATCACTATCACAACGCCATGGCGAAGTAAAGTTTGTAACTGATGTTTTTACAAATGCCAAACAAATCCATGAGTTATGGAAAGCAGAACTAGCAACTAGAAAAGATAAAGCAGATGCTATTATTTCTTGTTATAGATATTGTATTCAGGTATTTGGATTGAATGATGAAAAAAGACTTTTCGAAGAAGCAATTTCTAAAATTTATGAAATAGAACCTCATTTTATTCCTCAAAAATCAAAAGGAATGAAATATTTGAGTTCTGTTTTAGGCTACGCAAAGGCTGAAAGATTAGCAAACAAATATCGAAAAGTTAGGGAGAAATAAATTATAAAGTCACTAAAAAAAACGATATTCAAAAAACTATTTAAGTCATGAAAATTGCATTAGGTGTAGGTTATTATTATCCCGATTCTATTGGAGGAACAGAAAAATATGTACACGATTTGGCTACTTATCTTGTTTCTCAAAATATAGAAGTTAGTATTATTGCGCCTAGTTCGTCCGAAGACTGTAAAGCAACAGGAAATTATTCTTATCAAAATAATGATGTAAAAGGAAAAGAATATACAGTATACAGGTTTGAAGTTCCTAAAGAATTAAGCCACGAAGAAATAACAGATAAAGTAATTTGTAGAGGGTGGCAAAATTTTGAAGAGTTATTGAACAAACTAAAACCTGATATTTTTCATTTGCATACACTTTCCACAACACTCAATTATCGTCATCTCAAAATAGCAAAAGAAAAAGGAATCAAAACACTTTTTACGGCACATATCCCAGGTATTATTTGTCCTAAAGGTGATTTTATACAATATCCTAATAAAGTCTGTAATGGGAAACTACACAATTCGACTTGTGGATATTGTTATGCCCAACAGAGACACAAAAATAAAATAGTGGCAGAAGTTACAGGAACGCTTGCTAAATCAAATTTTGTATCTAGTTTATTAGAAAAAAAAATACCTCAATTTAGCATTGTTAGTCAGAAAAAAAACACGCTTCAAGAATTAGAAGAAAATACAAATCATATTATTGCAGTTTGTCAGTGGCTCTACAATGCCTTTTTGATAAATAATGTTTCTCCAAATCATTTGAAAATTTGTAGACAAGGAGTAAGTACAAGCTACTTAGAAAGTCAAATTAAAACAGAAAGCGTAGAGCTGCAAGATGATTCTCACAACATCAAAATAGGTTTTATTGGAAGACTAGAACCCATAAAAGGACTTCATATTTTGTTAGATGCCTATGAAAAAGTAGTGAGAGAAAATACAGATATAAAACTTGAACTTCATATTGTAGCCGTCAAGCAAGAGCTTCACCTTGATTATTACAAGCAACTACAAGAACAAATAAAATCTTTGCCTAATATAATTTATCAAGAAAGTCTACCAGCAGAAAAGGTAAGTCTATTTATGGCAAAACTAGACTATCTATGTATTCCTTCTACGTGGCTAGAAACAGGTCCTATTGTAGCTTATGAAGCTTTTGCAAATCAAATTCCGATTATTGGGGCAAATATTGGAGGTTTGGCAGAACTTGTTGAAGATAATAAAACAGGATTTTTGTATGCACACAACAATAATAATGGACTTAAAAATATACTACTAAAAGTAGCTCATCAAACAGAATTAGTTCGTAAACTTAAAAGAAACCTGCAAGCTCCTAGAACTACGAAAGAGGTAGGAAGAGAAATGGTGAAAATATATTTATCTTTGTGAATCTATATTATTTATAAGAAAAAAATGAATAAAGAAAAAATATCAGCAATAGTAAAATTTGTTTTGAAAGATAAATTTTTTTACGTAATATTTTTTGTTGCATTTTTAATGTATGTTTATTTATTGCATCCAGCTTTAGCAGGTAAAAATTTCACAGACATAAAACCACATGCTGGATTTGCCAAACTATGGATAGAACAAGGGTTATCTCATGCTCCTCTAAATTTTTTATACTTTGGTACAATCATAGTATTGGGAGGGTTTTATGCTAATCTTCAATGGTTGGGTTTTGTTTCTGCTATTGTGCTTTCTTTATCATGGGCTGCAAAATATAGCATAAGTAAATGGGTTATAGAAGATTATTTAGTTATTTACAACATAGATACAAAGGTTTTTGATAAGTATATTACTTATTTAGCGATAGGAATATGTTTTGTAGGTCATATTCCATTTAATACCATTTTAAATAGAAATCACTTAAATTTCTATATGGGTGAATTATCTCCTAATACTTGGCATAATTCTACCACTACTTTTATGTTACCCTTTTGTGTGCTTCTGTTTTATTTGGCATATAAAAAAGTCTTTCTGAATCGAAAAGGACTAAATACTTTAATTATTATACTAGCTGTAACTTGTTTTTTTGTCAAACCGAACTTTACTTTATGTTTTTCGCCTATTTATTTTTGTTGTATTTTCTATAAGTATAAATTAACAAAAAACTTTTGGTTGGCTCTACCAGCTTGTATAATCCCTTTTGTCTTATTATTAGTACATTCTATAATATTATTCCACTCCACCTATGGAGGTGATTATGCACAAGCAAACCAACCAAGTATTATATTTTCTCCTTTTTCTGTATGGCAATTGCAACTGGGTAATCCTATATTAGCTCCTATACTTTCATTTTTTTCTGTGGCTATATTACCAATTTTATATCTTATTTTTTATAAAAAACGTAGTAGTATAGTGTATTTATCTCTGATTTTTTCTATACTTGCTCTTATTATCTTTATTTTATTTGCAGAAGTACATAATGGTTCTATTGCCCCATCTGGTAATTTTATTTGGCAAGTTACTATGTGTAATTATATTATGTTTTTGGTATTTGGAATAGAGTCTATGAAACGTACCTTAACAGAACCATTAGATTTTAAAAAAATAATTATATGGTTTTTAATAGCTTTGCATAGCATGTCAGGAGTAATGTATATGGGAAGAATATTGGTTAGTAAGTATTACTTTTAAATAGAGGAACAAAATTCATTGTGTATATAACTTAGAGGTTGTTTTAAAAATAAATAAGCAATTAAGTCTTTATTTTTAGTATAACACTTATAAAAATTATATTTTGAAATTGTTTAAGAATGCAAATTTTTCCTTAGAATTGGATTTGCAAACCTAATTCTAAGGAAAAATAAACTAGCTTTTGTTGGTGTTTTAGCGTAGTGACATCAACAAATACACGTATTCTATTCTTAAATAACTTCTTTATATAAAGAGTGCTAGAACTCGTAGAGGATAAAAAATGGAGTCTTATAATTTAATGCTATAGATTTCTAAAAAAACACTAAAAATAGCAACATAGCCAAAATTAATCTCTACTTTGAGAGAAATATAAAGTCCTCTAAAACTACTAAAGAAGTAGGCAAAGAGACTAAATATATATCAAAAAATAAGTGAAGTAAATGATGGAAAATAAAGAGAGTAAAAAAGTAAAAGTTATACATGCCCACCCAGGAGCTGGTATTTTTGTAAGACAATCAGCTTTGTCTTATCTAGAAAATGATATGCTAGAGTATTTCTTGACTACTTTTGTATCTCATGAAAAATATTTTCTATCCAATTTTATTACAAAAATAGTTCCCCAGCTCAAAAGAGATATAAGTCGGAAAGCAATTAATGAATTACCTTTCGAAAAACTAAAATTATATCCTTACAGAGAATTAATTCGCCTTTTTTCAAGTCGTTATGCTTCTCCTATGGTTACTCATCATATTTGGGAGTGGTCAGAACTTGCCTTTGATAATTGGGTAGCAAGTGTAATTGCACAAGAGTCTAAAAAACAAAAAATTGATGCAATTCATGTCTATGAACATGCTGCTCTATCTAGTCTTCAAAAAGCAAAGCAAAAAGGAATCTTTACTATTTTCGAACAACCTAGCCAGCACCATTCTTTCTTTGCTCCCATTGTTAAACAACAGCTAGAAAAGTATCCTGAACTACGATCTGATGAAACTAATATTTTAGTAGATAAAAAATATGATAAGTACAATCAGCGAAAAGATGAAGAGCTTCAGTTAGCTGATTTAGTAATCTGTAATTCGTCTTTTACTAAGCGTACTCTTATTGCTGCTGATATTGATGATAAAAAAATACAAGTTATTCCTCATGGATTTCCCAAAATTTTAACAGAAATAAATACAGATAATAAATCAAAATTAGGAGCAACAAAGCAAAAACCAGTTATTTTTCTAAATGCAGGAACTCAAAATCTTCGGAAAGGTGTACATTTGTTGTATAATGCGTGGCGAAAAGCAAATTTTTCATCACAAGAAGCTGAATTGTGGCTCATTGGCAGAAGCTCTTTGCCTAAAAATCTGACACACGACTTACAAGGAAGTGTCAAGATTAAAGATAGCATTCCTAGAGATGAATTGATGCAACTTTATAAAGAAGCTGATGTTTTTGTACTGCCTACTTTAGCTGATGGTTTTGCCATGGTTATTTCTGAATCTATGTCGCAAGGTGTACCTGTAATTACTACTCAAAATAGTATGGCACCTGATTTTATAACACATCAAAAAAATGGTTGGATTGTGCCAGTAGGAGATGAAGATGCTTTATTACAACAAATGAAATGGTGTGTAGAAAACAGAAATTTGCTTCCCAAAATAGGCTATGAAGCCATACAAACAGCCAAAAATTGGCAGTGGGAAAATTTTAGAAACAAAACAGCTACAACAGTAAAAGAACAGATTTTGATTCATCATGACAAACAAAGAACTAAATAATACAAAAAAACATATTTGCTTTATTTCGGCAGGACATCTTTCTTCTAATCCTAGATTAATCAAAGAGGCTACTTTAGCTACTCAAAAAGGATATACTGTTTCTATTGTGTCTATCCAAACACTAGAAAAATTAGTGCCTTTCGAAAACCAACTCTTAGCTCAAAATCCGTCTTGGCAAACCTATATTTATCCGTTCTACAAAAAGAAATTACTTTATATTTTTGGAACACTTTTTCATCATATAGCCAAACTAGCACCAAGTTTAGCAAATTCTTTTGAGTATGGAAAAATAAGTATAAATACTCCTTTTTGGCTTCCTTTTTACACTTTATTGAAGAATATAAAAGCTAATATGTATATTAATCATAATATTTATCTTACACCATTAGTCTATAAAGTAGCACAAAAAAATAAGGCAAAATTTGCAATAGATATCGAAGATGCGTACGCTTTTATTACAGCTAAAACACTAAAAGAAGGAGAAAAGAATATTATAGATATAGAAAAAAAATATTTTCCAAAAGCTGATTATATTACGGCTGCAAGCCCTTTATATATAGATTTTTATAATAACCTCTATCAAAATCTACCTATAATCACTCCAATATTAAATGTTTTTGAGGATATAAAAGATGCAGAACGTAAAGAATATAAAGACCGAAAAAACACTAATAATTTATCTCTCTATTGGTTTTCTCAAACTACAGGAAAGGGAAGAGGTATCGAACAGGTCATTGAAGCACTAAATTTATTAGATAGAAATGATATAGAACTACATTTAAGAGGAGAGGCAAGTAAAGAAACGATAGCCTATTTTCATTCTTTAGCCAAATCTCAAAATGTAAGACAAAATATATTCTTTCATAAATTAGTTTCTAATCAAGAACTTGCTTCTAGAACAGCTGAACATGATGTAGGACTAGCATTGGAACTTATAGAAACTGTAAATAGAGATTTATGTATTACAAACAAAATTTTTCAATATATAAACACAGGTTTAACTATTTTGGCTTCTGATACACAGGCTCAAAAATGGATTATGGCAAAACATACTGAAATTGGTTTTTTGATAGATATTCAAAACACAAAAGATTTTGCTCATAAAATAGAGTTACTAGCCAATAGCAAACAGAATAAAGAAAATACCTTATTAGAAAATCAAAAAAGAGCTTCTAAAAAACTCTCTGAAACCAAATATAATTGGACTATTGAAGGGCAAAAATTTATACAACTACTAGAAAAGACTTTGAATTAATAGCATAAAATGAAAAACCTTCTTATTATTTCTCCTACTTTTGTTCCTAATAATGCTGTCGATATGCATCGTGTTCGACAAGGTGTAAATTATTGGAAAGACTTTGGCTGGAATCCGATTATAGTAGGTGTAGAGCCTAATTTTACAGAATTTCCAAAAGAAGAAATTTTGCTGAAAACTATTCCTAATGATTTAGAAATTCATCATGTAAAAGCATTTTCTACCAAATATACACGAAAAGTAGGTTTAGGAGATTTGGCTTTGCGTTCTATGTATTTTTATAGAAAAAAAGTAAATCAGATTATCAGACAAAAGAAAAAAGAAGGTAATCCGATTGAGCTTATTTACTTTTCTACTACTGTTTTTCCTATCTGTGTTTTGGGAGCATATTGGAAAAAAAAGTTTGATGTTCCTTATATAATTGATATGCAAGACCCTTGGCATTCAGAGTATTATCTGTCTCGTCCAAAATCTGAACGTCCTGCAAAGTTTTGGTTTTCGTATCGTTTACATAAATTCCTTGAACCGATTGCTATGAAAAAAGTAAATGGTATCGTTTCAGTTTCGGAAGGATATTGCAAGACATTACAAGAACGCTATCAAAATATTACACCTCATAATTGTATCACACTTCCTTTTGGAGCTTTTGATAAAGATTTTGAAGTAGCTGCTACTTTAGAATATCAAAACCCATTTTTTACTCAAAATGAAGGAAATATCAATTTAGTATATGCAGGTGTAGCAGGCGAGTATATGCGAACTTCATCAAGTATTCTTTTTGAAGTAATTAAAAAAGGATTAATAGAGAAAAAAGAGCTTTATTCGAAATTAAAACTTTATTTTATTGGTACAAATTATGACCCTTTAAATCCTGTTCCTAGACTTCTGACTATTGCCAAAGAATTTGGATTAGAGAGCATTGTAAACGAACATGTAAAGCGAATAGATTACCTAAAGGTATTAAATATTTTGCAAAAAGCTGACGGACTTTTGATATTTGGAACTATTGATAAAGATTATACTGCTTCAAAACTGTATCCTTATATTCTTTCTAAAAAACCAATCTGTGCTGTTTTTTATGAAAAAAGTAGTGCTGTTACTATTCTCCGAAAGACAAATGCTGGAGTAGTAATTCCTTTTTTGGAAGAAAAGTATAACCAAGAAAAAATACAAGAGGCTTATCAAATTTTTACTGATTTTTTAGGAAATATTGTCCAAAAACCAAAAACCAATTGGCAAGAATTTGAACCTTATACAGCTAAAGAAATGACAAGAAAACAAGCTGAATTTTTTGATAAAATAATAAACTAGCAAACACTTTAACGAAGTGACTTAAAAAAATATGAAAAAACTAGCCATTATTACCACTCATCCAATTCAGTATTATGCACCTATTTTCAAATTGCTTTCTGATCGAAAAAAGATAGAAATCTGTGTCTTTTATACGTGGGGAAAAGATGCCTTAAAAGATAAATTTGATAAAGGTTTTGGCAAAAAAATAGAATGGGATATTCCTCTTTTGGAAGGATATAAGTATCAGTTTTTAGAAAACATAGCAGAAGATAAAGGCTCACATCACTTTAAAGGAATTGATAACCCAATTATTATTCAAGAAATTAAAAACTATAATCCTGATGCAATTTTGGTTTTTGGTTGGAGCTATAAAAGTCATTTGAAAGTTATTCGTCATTTCAAAAATAAAACTCCTATTTGGTTTCGTGGCGATTCTCATCTATTAGATGAAATTTCATTTCCAAAAAAGATAGCTCGTAAAGTCTTTCTTACTTGGCTCTATTCTCATATTGATAAAGCATTTTTTGTCGGAACAAATAATAAAAATTACTACCAACAGGCAGCATTAAATGACAAAAAACTCACTTTTGCTCCACACGCCATCGACAACTCTCGCTTTAAACCAACAGAAAAAAACACAGAATTAGCAAAACAATGGAGAAAAGAATTAGGGATAAAAGAAACTGAATTAGTATGGCTTTTTGCAGGAAAATTTGAACCCAAAAAATCACCTCTATTACTTTTAGAAGCATTTATTCAAAGGCAAAATGAAAAAAAAGAGCAAGAAAAAAATAAAGAATATTTGATTTTCTTAGGAAATGGAGAATTAGAAAACGAACTAAAACAAAAATCAGAATCATATCAAAATATTTATTTTTTGCCTTTTCAGAATCAATCTAAAATGCCAATTGTTTATCTGTTGTGTGATGTGTTTGTGCTTCCTTCAAAAGGTGCTGGCGAAACTTGGGGGCTTGCCATCAATGAGGCAATGGCAGCCAAAAAAGCAGTTATTGCCAGTACAAAAGTAGGTTGTGCAGTAGATTTGATTCAATCAGACAAAGAAAATAATGAAAATGGTTTTGTTTTTCAAAGTGAAAATATAGAATCTTTGAAAGAAGCTATGAATAAAATTAAATCGCAACAACAAGCAAAAGAAATGGGTGAAATATCTTATCAAATTATTCAAAATTGGTCGTTTGAGAAAATTGCTGAAAAATTAGAAGATTCTTTTTTTTAATTTTTTTTAAAATTTACAGATTATTTTTTAAATAAAACCTTACTTTTGTAGTTCTTAATTTATTTATCAAAAAAGTTTCATATTCTGTCGAATGAATTCTACTTCTATTTATCGCATTGTTTTTAGTAGCATATTTTTGTTGCTTCTGTTTACTAGTTCGCATAGTTTTGCTCAAAAGACTACTTTAGACTTCAATAACTACCAAACTTTAGAAGCAAAAGGAGAAATTCCAAAGCCATTTTTGAAACGTACGAGTGATTTTTATGAAACAAAAAGAGAAAAGAATATTCTTACTGTCGATAAAGATTTAGAAGAGAATAAAGATAAGTTTGATGTGATTTCTAGTTACCATTTGAATCAACTTCTTTGGAGTGGTTCGGTTTTGTTTGGAGACACAATTACTACTTATGTACAAGAGGTAGGTAATAAAGTATTAGAAAACTACCCAGATTTACAGGGAAAAATCTATTTTTATGTAACCAAAGAACATTCTGTAAATGCTTTTACTACGCCAGAAGGATTTATTTTTGTCAATTTAGGACTTTTGGCTCACTTAGATAATGAAGCACAACTTGCCTTTATTCTAGCTCATGAAATTACTCATTTTACCAAAAAACATAGTATTAATCAGTTTCTTTATAATGAAGAAGTAAGAAATGAAAGTAAAGGAAGTATTGCCCGTTTGCTTTCTAGGTCAAAATCACTTTACGAAGAACAGGCAAAGAAGAGTTCTTATTCCAAAGAACAAGAAATAGAAGCTGATGATGAAGGATGGGATATTTTTAGTAAAACCTCTTATGATTTATCAGAAGCCGTAGCTGCTTTTGAAGCCTTGAAAAACTCTCGCTATCCTTTTGATACACTTGTTTTTGAAAGTAAGTTTCTAAATAATTCGTATGTCAATCTACCTGATAGTTTTTATTATAGAGATGTTACTCATTTTGTAGAAATGCCAAAACTTAGTGCGAAGGAAATAGAAAAAATAAAAACACTACAAACCCACCCAGATATTGAAGAAAGAAAGAAAATTGCCTTGACAAAAATGGCTTCAAAATCTGAAAATAAAGGCGATAAATATTTAGTTTCAGAAGACCGTTTTAAGTTAGCTCAAAAAATAGCTCGTTTCGAACTTTGTAATCTTTATTTACAAGAAGAACAATTTGTAGATGCTATCTATACAGCTTTGATTTTGGAATCTCAATACGGCAAAAGTAAATATTCAGAACTTTGTATTGTAAAAGCTCTGTACGGTTTGGCAGCTTATGATATTTATGGAACACGAATTTATTTAGAACATCCTTATAATGAGATTAATTGGAAAGGTAGAAATTGGTTTTATGCTTTAGAAGATTTACATCACGACCAATTAGCCGTTTTGGCAGCTTCTCATTTGATAGAATTTGCTGATAAGTATAAGGAGTATGAGTATTTTTATTATTTTGTTCCAAAATTGTTTTTTGAAGAAAAATTACAAATTGGGACACTAAATCTCAATGAAGAAAGTATAACTGGTGAGTATATGTACCAATCTACTGATGATAGAAATTACATTGTTTCTCTTAGAGAATTAGTGGAACTAGGAGTAATGAAAGAGGCTTTGATAAAAATAAAAAACAATCAAAAGGTAAAGGATGGAGAGCTATTACATGAAGGGAGTGGATTAAAAAAAGGTTTGAAAAAACTCTTCGAATTGGGATATTCAGAAATAAACACCCTTGAGGAACAAGAAGAAATTGATAGAGTGTTTAACGAATACATTACTAAAGAAGCAGATATTTATGATCATTCTACATCTTCTTTCAGAGTAACTCCTGGTACTCCCGATTTTATTTTAAAAGAAAATATGCTTTTAGTGCGTCCTGTTTTAGTCAAAATTGGTGCAAAGAAAAAGAAAGAGTCTTGGATAGATTTTTTTGATAAAGAACAAAAAGAGCTAACAACAAAAGTAAAAGAATACAATGTAATGAGAAACGAAGAGCGTAGGTTCTCTTGCATAGCACCTGATGCTTTCACAGCTCAAGATGTAGAAAAATATAATGATTTGGCTAGTCTTTACTTTTCATTAGGTTCATATTATAGTAGAGATGCAGTACAACAAATGAAACTAGTTGATATTCCTCAGCTCAAAAAATTACAAGAAAAATACAGCACAAAATATTTAGCTCGTATAATTGTCATTTTAGATAAAGACGATTATGGTGTATTTATGCAAGTACAAAATCTACAAAATGGATTAGTTACAAAGGAGTTTATACGAACAGGTAGTTCCTACTATGACGAAGAAGATACTTGGCAGAAAAAATTAAAAGAATTATTTATTTACTAAAACAATATACAACCATGAAATATTTCATTTTACTTTTTTTAAGTAATTTAATTTGCTTTTCAGTGTCAGCACAAGTCTTTTTTAAACAACGAGTGTATGGAAACGAACAGAGAGAAAAAAATATAAATTCAACTATCAATGTTGAGAACAGTATTCAAATATCTACTATTGATATTAATGGAAAGATATATGCGTTATTTGATATATATAACAGTGATTGGAAAAAACAGCCTATAGAGTTTCATAGAAGAAAAGCTATTTTTTATATTGAGGGTGAGAAAAAAGCTATTTCTATGACAGAAGGGAGAAAGTTAATGAAAGATTTAGGCGAAAAAAAAATAGTACAAGCAATCGATAAGTCTAGAATAGGAACAGGAGTAGGAAGAGCCTTTCAAGGAGTAGGGTTGTTTGTGGGTGTTTCAGGAGTCATACTTACATTAGGTAGTGGTTCTGAAATAGGGTTAGCTGGTATTTTAATGGGAGGAGCAGGGTGGTATGGAGGAAGGCAATTAGTCATCCTTTCAAGAACTCCTATAAAAAATCGTCTAGCAGAATATAACTCTCGTTTGGATGATAAAACAGAAAAAAACTTCTATCAAAATATTAAACCTTCTTCACTTACTTTCAAACCAGTACAGATAAGTCCATTTACTCCATCATTAGCTCCAACTTTAGGTTTCGCTTGGAAGTTATAATAGTAACAATTAATTTCAGAATTGTACTTTATAAGAATAGATAAAGCCTTATGAACCTCAAAAATTCATAAGGTTTTGTTTTTTGTTTCTTAAAAGAAGTAGAATTGTGTATTTTCGTTTTGGAAAATGTATTTTAGCCACACTGATTTTCATTTCTCCTTAAACTCTTCATTCTCTGTGGTTAAAAATGTATTTTCTCGTAATTTTTAATTTGTCATTCGTAATTTCATTAACATAAATGCCTATCTTTTTAACAGAATATTCTAGTGCTTGGATAATTGTAGCTTTGCTTTTAGGAGCAGGTTATGCAGCTTTGTTGTATTACAAAAGAAGTTCGCCTTGGGGCAAAAGCTGGCAAAAAGTATTGGCTGCCATTCGTTTTTTGTGGGTTTCTGTTCTTGCAATCCTGTTGATAGGACTTTTGATGCAGCAATTTATTACTCGTTACGAAAATCCGACGGTTGTTTTTGCGATTGATAATTCGGCTTCTATTTTATTACAAGAAGATTCTACCAAAATAAATGAAGCTCTAAATTCTATCCAAAAAACGGCTCAAAACCTGCAAGAAAAAGGATTTGATGTAGAGTTTAAGACACTAAATAATATAGAAAATGACAGTATAAAAGATAATTCTGATAAAATAAATTTCAATTATACTTCTTCGCCAATTAGTGATTTATTAAAAAGCATTCAAAGTGAATTCGAAAATCGCAATCTTTCAAATGTAGTTTTGCTTTCTGATGGTGCTTATAATCAAGGACTTGCGCCTGATATTTCTCCTTATTCTTTTTCACTTCAAACTATTGGAGTGGGAGATACTGTTCCAAAAAAGGATATTATTCTTAAAAGTCTTTTTCATAACAAAATGGCTTATTTAGGAAATCAATTTCCAATAGTAGCAGAAGTTACGCATACAGGTTTTGAAAACAGGGAAGTTACAGCCGTTTTATCACAAAATGGAAAGACTATTTCTACTCAAAAAGTGAAGTTTAGTTCGAATCAAAACGACCTTAAAAGCATTGAGTTTTTGGTAAAAGCAATCTCAAAAGGTATTCAGCATTATGTTGTTACAATTGTGCCACAAGAAGGAGAGTTTACTACTCAAAATAACACAGCACATGCTTATATTGATATAATTGATAGTAAAGAAAAAATTCTTTTGGTGGCTGCTGCGCCTCATCCAGATATAAAAGCCTTTCGTGCAGCAATAGAAAAAAATGAAAATTATAAGTTTGATATTTACTTGCCTTATATTTATTTGCCTTATCTGAGTTCAACTAAATTAGAGGATAAATATGACCTTATTATTTATCATCAATTTCCTGATAAAATGGGAAAACCGTTGCCTATTTTAGAAAAACTTAGAAAAATGACTTCTGCCGAACTCTTCATTATTGGAGCGCAAAGCAACTACAATGTATTTAATTCATTAAATACTGGCGTAAAAATTCGTCCTTTAGGAAATCAATCCGATAAAGTAATTCCGTTTTGGAACTCTAATTTTTCAAAGTTTTATCTGACAGATGAACAAAAAAGTCGTTTTGCTTCCTATCCTCCTGCACTCGTTCCTTTTGCTGATTATGAAATTTCTTCACAGGCTGAAATAATGCTGTATCAACGAGTGGGAAATATTCAGACTAAAAAACCTTTAGTTGTGATGAGTGAACAAAATGGCAAAAAAACAGGAGTGTGGCTTGCTGAAAACACATGGAAATGGCGTTTGAATGAATATGCAGACAATAAAAACCAAGAAGGATATGATGCCCTTTTGAGTAAAATTATTCAATATCTTTCTACAAAAGAAGATAAAAGACGTTTTAGAGTTGCCCCAACAGCTTCTCAATTTTCTACTTCTGATGGAGTAAGTTTTGATGTAGAAGTTTATAATGCGATTTATGAACCTCTTTTAGGACAAAATATTCGTTTAGAAATCAAAGATGAAGAAGGAAAAACAAGTACTTATACCTTTACAAACAATTCTTCGCCATTTAGATATTCGGCTTCTGCGCTTCCAGAGGGTGCATATTCCTTTAAAGCAACTACTCAACTAGACGGAAAAACAGAAGTTTCAATCGGACAATTTACAGTAAAAGAAATAAAACTGGAAAGCCTAAATGCAACAGCAGATTTTGGTGTCATGCGAAGACTCGCACAGCAAAATAAAGGTAATTTTTATACACTTTCTAATCTACAAGTTTTACAAGACTCTCTGCAAAATCAGATTCCGACACCAACTGTTTTTAGAAGTGAACAGCTTTCAGATGTCATTAATCTGTGGTGGATTATGCTTTTGATTGTTGGTTTTGCAAGTTTTGAGTGGGGAGTACGTAAATTTCAAGGAGGATACTAGCCAGTTACCAGTAATCAGTTATTTAGTTACCAGTTAAATACAATTCTTCAACCCTCAACGACGGCTTTATGTCTCGTTGACGGTTGAAAAAAACTCAATTATTTAAAGCTCTTGCCAGTGATTTTAGGTAAACTAGAAATAAAAGACCTTTTTTATTACTTTTCACATCTGGGACAAATTCCCACTATTGTACAATATACTTCTTCCACTTCGTATGCTTTGTGTAATTTACAAGTAGCTTCAATATGTTTGAGACAGGTAATTCTATTGCATTTTTTACAGCTAAAATGAACATGATTAGGTTTGTAATTTTCGCAATACTTAGAAGTCGCTGCATATTTGACTCCTCCTTCAGGTGTCATGACTTTATGAATGAACTCCTCATCTACTAATCTATCCAAAATACGATAGACTGTTACTTTACTACATACTTTTTTTACTATTTTTTTTATTTCGTTGGGCGATAATGCCACAGACGAAGACTCAATTAATTCTTTAATTTGGGTTTTTGCTACGGTATTTTTCATGAATGCTGCACATTAAATAAAAATAAATTATGTCAATACAAATTATATTGACTTTGTTTTTGCAACAATGTTGCATTTAAAAATATAAATGTTATTTTTGCAACATTGTTGCATTTAGTAATAATTTTTGAAAAAAATCAGAATTATTCTAATTCGTACTGCTTTTATTTGATAGAATACTCTGATACCAAAAAAATAACCTCATGAAAAAATATAATTTGGCAGATATAACAGGCATAATAAGTTCTTGTACTTGTATGATACATTGTATGCTTACTCCTGTATTTATAGCCTTTGAAATGAGTTTTGTTACTCAACCCATTTTTACTTATTTCTTTCTTTTAATTTCTTTTTTGGCAATTCTAAAAACGACTAAGAAGAGTTCGAATAAAAAAATAAATATTCTATTGTGGTTTTCTTTTATTGCTTTTTCACTTTCTACTTTATTTGAAGATGCTCATGAAGGATTAGAATATGTAGCTTATTTTTTTGCGATACTTATCATTATCGGACATATTTTGAATATAAGATATTGTCAGACATGTAAAATTACGACTACTCAACATTAATTTTATTCATTAATAACATATTTATTTTATTCAAAATGAAAATCACAAAAACAGTAAAAAAACTCCCTGTAACCTTATTGAGTGGCTTTTTGGGCGCAGGAAAAACGACACTTCTCAATCACATTTTACACAATAAAGAAGGCTTAAAAGTAGCCGTTATTGTCAATGATATGAGTGAAGTAAATATAGACGCCAACTTAGTAAAAAGTCAAAATACGCTTTCACGTACAGAAGAAAAGCTCGTAGAGATGAGTAATGGATGTATTTGTTGTACGTTGCGAGAAGATTTGATGGTAGAAGTAGAAAAACTTGCTAATGAAAATAGATTTGATTATTTGCTTATCGAAAATACAGGCATTGGCGAACCTGTTCCTGTGGCACAAACATTTAGTTTTGTAGATGAGGAAAAAGGAATTGATTTATCTAAATTTAGTTACATAGATACATTAGTAACCGTTGTAGATTGTTTTAATTTCTTTAAAGATTTTGGAACAAATGAATTGCTTTTGGACAGAAAACTAACCGATATGGAAGGTGATTATCGTACTATTGTAAATCTACTGACTGACCAAATAGAGTTTGCTAATGTAATTATTTTGAACAAAACAGATTTGGTTGATGAGACTAAATTAGGCACATTAAAGGCAATGCTTCAAAAGCTCAATCCTGCTGCAAAAATAATTACTTCATCGTTTAGCAAAATAGAACCAAAAGAAATTTTGAATACTAAACTTTTTGACTTTGAAGAAGCTCAAAATTCGGCTGGTTGGCAGAAAGAGTTACAAGCAGGAGAACATACTCCTGAAACGGAAGAATATGGTATTTCATCTTTTGTATTTAGGAATCAAAAACCATTTCATCCACAACGATTTTGGAATTATCTGAGTAAAGCCTATCCAAGTGGAGTTATTAGAGCAAAAGGATTATTTTGGTTAGCATCAAGACCTAACGATGCGATTAATTTTAGTCAAGCTGGAGGTTCTTCTCGTATCGAAAGAGCAGGTGTTTGGTGGGCAAGTATGCCTTTTTCAGAACGAATGAAATATCAATCTTTTGCTTTTAATAGAGAAGAAATTGAAAGTAGATGGACTAAAAAATGGGGAGATAGAATGAACGAACTTGTATTTATTGGACAAGATATAGACAAAGAAAAAATGATAGCCGAACTTGAAGACTGTTTATTACAACAAAATGAACAAAAATTATTTGATTCGAAAGCCAAATTTATTGACCCTTTTCCTTACGAAATGTAAACCTAACAAGCTCTCGTCGTTGGTTTCTATTGAACTACGACGAGGGTTTGTTTTGAAAAAAATTACCCACCACACCCCAACAAACGATTATAACGTTCTCTAGCTTCTGCTCTCAACTCTTCTTGTTCTTCTTCTGAAAGTTCTGTAATTTTATCTTTTGAATTTTCAATATGAGTTTTCTCTTCTTGAGTAGAATTTTTTTCTACTTCTTTGTCTTCTTTTTTATTTTGATGCTGTTTCATTGTTGCAAAAATTTTGAGGTTTTTTTATCATTTTACGGTTAATTAGACAGGTTTGTTCTAAAATAAGAAGTTGCAATTCGTCATTATCCTGCCTTTTATCATAAAACCAAAACTTTGGTAAAGCCAAATCATACAAAATTCGTAATTGTTTGTTACTGCAATTTCTGCCAAATATCCTCAAAGTTTTGTGGTTTTTCTATAATAGAATAAATTTTTTCAGCTACAAATTCAGGACTTGCAAGTTGATTATTATCCTTTAATTCTTTGAAGTATTCTACACTTGAAAATTCATTTTGAGTCGTCTTTCTAATCTCTCCTTGCATGTTTGTATCAACAACACCTACCGAAATATTAAAGATTTGCGTATTTTGATTCAATATTTTCTCTTCTTCCTTAACTACTTCTGCGAAAAGATTCAGACCAGCTTTAGACGCACAATAGACAGACCACCCATCAATCGGACGCTTTCCAGCACCAGAAGAAATATTAATTATTACTTTTTCTATATTTCCAAAAGTTTGATTATCAAATGTATGCAAAAACTCATTCATCAAAACGAAGGGAGCAATTGTATTGATATTCATCGTCTTGACAATATCTTGACTAGGAATTTTGCCTACATGACCTACTTGTCCTAAAGTTCCTGCATTATTTATCAAAACAACTTTCTCAATTTTACTTTTTATTCTTTTTTCTAAATCTAACTTTCCAAAGAAGCCAATTAATTCATCTATTTTTGATAAATCAAAAGTATGGTGTTTGTAGTTGCCATGATGAATAGTTTGAGTACGAGAAATTCCTTCTACCAAAATATCTTGTTCAGTTGATAAAATATGATTTGTAAGTGCGTTGCCAATGCCACTGCTTGTACCTGTGATAAAATAAAGCGTTTTCATGATGTATTTATTTTTTCAGAATTTTTAGAATAAAAAAAAGTAATTCCATTATAGAATTACTTAAAAGACTTTTTGTTTTGTTATTACAAAAAATGAGGCTTTTTTAAAATTTTATTTATACCATAATATGATTGAAAGTTTCTTTCAATACATTTTCCATATTTGCCAATTCTACCATATTAGGACCATCAGAAAGTGCGCTGTCAGGGTTAGGATGTGTTTCCATAAAAAAGCCTTTTACTCCCATAGCAGCAGCAGCCTTCGAAAAATAAGGAATATATTCTCTATTTCCTCCAGTTGTTCCGTTGTTTGCGCTTGGTTTCTGAACTGAATGAGTTACATCCATCACGACAGGATAACCCATTTCTTTCATATCAATTATATTTCTAAAATCAACAACAAGATTATGATTTCCAAAACTTGTTCCACGTTCAGTTAGCATAATTTGATGATTGCCTGTACTTTCTACTTTTTTTGCAGGATAAACCATATCTCTACCTGTTAAGAATTGTGCTTTTTTGATATTTACAATTTTTCCTGTTTCTCCTGATTTAATTAAAAGGTCGGTCTGACGGCACAAAAAAGCAGGAATTTGAAGGATATCAACTACTTCAGCAGCAATTTCGGCTTGATAGGCTTCATGAATATCAGTAGTAATCGGAATTTGATATTTATTTTTGATTTTGACTAGAGCTTCCAATCCTTTTTCTAAACCAGGACCTCGGTAAGATTCCATAGAAGTACGGTTTGCTTTATCGAAAGAGGCTTTAAAAATATAAAGAAAACCCATTTTTTTGGAAAGCTCAACCATGTGTTCGGCTACCTCAAAGAGTAGTTCTTCGTTTTCGATTACACAAGGACCAGCAATAAGGAAAGTTTCTTTTTGTAGGCGTTCGTAGAGCGTCATAATTTTTTGTTTTTGGAGAAAATTGAAAGTACAAAACTACGAAAAAAACATAGCTTTTAGAGAGCTTTCCATGAGAATGAGTGGCGATTATCTAATTGCCATTTAAGAAAACGCAATACTTGAGGTGTTAGTAGTGCTATTTTTTGGAGTAGAAAAGAATAATTATTCTAGTGCTAGATACAAGTTAAACCCTTGCTTTAGAGTAAATAATTATCTATTTTTTCTTTAGTTCTTCCATTCTTTTTTTGTAATACTCATCATCATTTATTTCAAGAGCCTTCTCAATAAATTTTATAGCAGTAGTATTATCACCATTTCTTTCGTAATAATCAGCCATAGAATCATAAGCATTGGCATTTTTTGGATAATATTCAATAGCAAACTCAAAGAACATTTTAGCTCTTTTCATTTGCTCCATATCCATACTCATATAACCAGACATATTTAAAAGAAATTCAGGATAGGGTGGAACTGAATATCCAAAATACTTTTCTAGCTTCTCTGCACGATATTTTATTATTTTGGATAACTCTTCTGTTGAAGTTGTTGGCAGGTTAAATTTTTGAGTGTTTTCCATTTGATACCATTGAAAAACAGAAATTAATCCATCCATTATAGAAGGAAAAGGAATTGTACCGTGCAAATCTCTAGGATAAAATTTCCATTCAAAAGCTAACCCATCTACCTTATTTTGTTTTATCATATCTGAAAACATAATATTAGACCTTCCAAACAAAGTAAAATCTGATGTATCTTTCATCACATTATCAATAGTTATTTCTGGTTTCTGCCAGTGTAATTGTCCACCTAAAGACATAAATAAAGACTTTTCTTTATAATCATTACTTGCCAGTTTTTCTTTAGCTTTAGTTAATAACTTTTGATTATCCCAATCCACACTTGGGTCTATGGCAATATAATTAGAAAATAAATTTGGCTTATGGAGAAATGTATGAAGTGTAAACAAACCACCATAGGAATGACCAATTAATGTCCTGAAATTAGTTACAGGATATTTATTTTCTATGAATGGAATTAGTTCTTTTTCTATAAAATTACTAAAATTAGCTGCTTCTCCGTTTTCTTGATTAAATGGCATTCCATTCATCTCTTTTATTTTGGAAGTTGTCAAATCTCTCATTCTGTTATCAGCATTTGAAATGCCAATCAGAACCATTTCAGGTGTAAACCCACCACTATAAAAATTTTGCACATTATGAACAGTAGGCAAAAATACTTCTCCATCTAAAATAAAAGCAACGGGATATTTGTCATTTTTAGTAGCATCATACCCCTGAGGAAGTTGCACATAAAACTGCCTATATTCTTTTAGAGTTTTGGAATATAAACTATCTAAAACGCCCGCTTTTGATAAAAATTGAATGTTTTTATTGCTTTGAGCATTTGTAAATTGTGGTAAGAAAAAAAACAAACTCATTACCAACACTATTTGTATCCTAGGCTTCATTATTTTGTAGTTAATTTCAGTGGTATTAATTTCAAATATCTCCACCAATCTATACAAAAAAAATAAGAATATTGTGGACTGAGGTAAAATAATTTTTTTTTAAGGTTTTTATAGGAAGAAAAAATAAACCAACTATAATTACTATCAAACTACTAAAAAGTATTCCTAAAGAATCATCTGAATATCCTCCAAAACACCTAAAGTGAACTTTTACTTTTCTAAAGAGAATAAAAACTCCAATTAGAAGTAATATCGAACCTGTTCTTTTTTTATTTTTCATATTTATTCAATTTTGCGAAATTTAAACCCTAAGGGTCTTCAAGACCCTTAGGGTTTCGAAGTTATACCAAAGGCATCAGCCATTTTTTCAAGTTCTCTTTTTGTTCTTCACTTGCATCTTCCTTTACAGTCAATTTAATATTGGGATATTGATTTTCATCATATTTTGTTTTGATAGTATGAAGTTGATTATCTCTAAAAAATGAAATTTCTATCTCTGATTTTCCTTCTTTAACAGCTTTTTTCAAAATTGTATTTGGATTGATAGCATCCAATTTATAAGAATCAATAGCTACAATCTCATCATTGACAGTCAAGAATTTGGCTACTTCACTTGTTGGAGAAAAGCCCACTACAAAATATCCATTATTCACTCCATTGGTTTGAAAGACTGTTTTTAAGCCTAATCTTCTTTCTATTTCATTGTCGTTATGGATAAACTCTTTCTCAATTCCGATATAGTCAAAGGCTTCTTTCAAATAGGTATTTAAAGCATTTGGTGAATAAATACATTTCTCAAAATAATCTTTGATATGCTCGCCTGCTACTTCATCAACTACATTGTGGTAATCTTCTAACGAATATCCAATTTCTTTTTTGCCAAAATCTTCCCACATTTTTACCATTACATTATCCAATGATTTTTCATTATTGCTAGACTTTCTGATTTTCATATCCAAGATAAAAGCAGCCATTGCACCTTCTACATAAATTGAAGATTTTCGGTTCGGAATACCCAATTCATAGCCATCAAGCCACAAATCATACGACGAATCAGCAACAGAAAGATTAAGTCTTCCATTATTATGAAAATGTCTTTTTAGTAAAGTTTCAAAGTCTTTAAGATAATATTCTTGCGACCAAACACCACTTCTACACAAAATATAATCGCCATAATAAGTAGTTAATCCTTCAGCTACAAAACCAGTCTTAAAATAGGTTTCTTTAGACAAATCGTAAGGCATAAGTTCTTTCGGACGAATACGCATAATATTCCAAAAGTGAAAAAGCTCATGCGAACTAATTCCCAAAAAGTCGTTATAACGAACTACTCCATCCATATCATAATCTGCTCCCAATGTAATGACAGTAGAATGGCAATGTTCTACACCATGATACTTTGGGTATGGCAAAATCTGGAACATAAAATGATAATCTGTACTTGGGAAATCTTTGAAAAGAGCTATTTGGTCTTGCGTAAATTTTTGAAATTCATCTACTGCTTTTTCAAAATTAATGTTCCAATCTCCTTGAATCCAAATATGAAAATTTGCTTCCGAATTGGCTACTTTATAACTTTTATGTTGTAATGTGTCAGAGGCAATTAAAGGCGAATCTATAAGATGAAAGAAGTTTTCAGCAATCAGAAAACTCTTGTCCTTGTCTTGTGTTTTTTCAATTTTTTGTTCTAATGCACAGGCAATTTTATAGCGAGAAGGCATTTCTACATGCATTCTGTACATAGAATCTGGGCGATTTTTGACTTCTAAACAACAACAAATGAAATTCAAATAAATTTGTTTTTCGTCTACATAACAACCTCCTGCATCCATTTGATTGGCATAGTAGGTATAATGAACT